>CANHEA010000026.1 GCA_947459635.1 Flavobacteriaceae bacterium
GTAAGAGTATATGACATGTTAGGCCGTGAGGTTGAAGCACGTCAAGCATCTGTTGCTGCTATCACTAACTTAGAAATCGGTTCACAATATCCTTCTGGAGTTTACAATATTATTGTAACTCAAGGAGCTAACGTGAAAACGGTAAGAGTGATCAAAAGATAATTAGATTGTCTTATAAAAGAGAAACCGCTTCGGAAACGAAGCGGTTTTTTTTTGGTATTAGGTGGCGTTATTTAAACTTGATTGCTTGCCTTTTTAAATAGGGATGTTGGTTTGTTTTTTCGAGGAAATTAGGAAGTTTGAAGATCCTAGGTGTCTTAAAAGCGAAGACACAATTGGTATTTTTTTTTGCCACGGATTGCACCGAATTTGCGGATTTCTTAATTGAGCAAGTCATTGTGCCTTAGTGTTGTTAAGATTGTAAATTTGGCGCTTTTGTAACTTCCATAGTGTGTCAGGTGCATTTTCTCGCAAAGTCGTGAAGACGCAAAGCTGAATTGTTTTAATATTTTACTAGCAATAAACATGTGTAGTGCGAATTTGCATTAAAGCGCAGTAATTCTAATTATTAGTTAGCAATTAGATTGCTTACGAAAGGAAGTGGTTTTTTGTCATAAAAAAAGTCCGGTTTCAATTTGAAACCGGACTTTATTGTATATGATGTAATTTTTTAGGCTACTTTTCTGTATCTGTGCAAACTATAAAATGCATAGAGAACAGCCACAATTCCTAGCCAAAGTAATTTTCCGTTTATTGGGGCTGGAGGTGGGTCATTTCCCTCTAATCCGCCACTTCCATCATCATCGCCTGGCTGCGCAAATGTAACAAAGTCAACCAACAAAAATAAGCTGACTAAGAAGATATGTATAAATCTGTTTTTCATGTTCGATTGCAATTAGGTTGCAAATATAAGAATCATAATTTAAAAAAAGTACATTGATTCTAAAAAATATCAAATGGAATTTGAGAATTTTGTTTCATAATCGTACTATTACGTTTGAAATGTAATCTATTCAAATTCTGAAGTAAAAAATAATTTTACATTCGGATATTTACTTACGGTCATTTGAATGGTAAAATCAGAATCGGCCAAGAAAACCAATTGATTGTATTTGTCTTTTGCTAAAAACTTTTGTTTGATTCTTTTGAACTCTTTAAACTCTTCGCTTTTTGGATCGACTGGCTTTACCCAGCAAGCCTTGTGCACCGGGAAATTTTCGTAGTTGCATTTTGCGCCGTATTCGTGTTCAAGTCGGTATTGGATTACTTCATATTGCAGTGCTCCAACGGTTCCAATTACTTTTCGATTGTTCATTTCTAAAGTAAATAGCTGCGCTACTCCCTCGTCCATTAACTGATCTACTCCTTTGTCTAATTGTTTTGCCTTGAGCGGGTCGGCGTTGTTGATGTATCGGAAGTGCTCTGGTGAGAAACTTGGAATTCCTTTGAAGTTCATTATTTCTCCTTCTGTAAGTGTGTCTCCAATTTTAAAATTTCCGGTATCATGCAAACCCACAATATCTCCTGCATAAGAGATATCTACAATTTCTTTTTTTTCTGCGAAGAAAGCATTGGGACTAGAGAACTTAAAGTTCTTTTTCTGACGGACATGAAAATACGGTTTGTTGCGTTCGAACGTGCCTGAAACAATCTTAATGAATGCCAGTCGATCTCGGTGCTTTGGGTCCATATTGGCGTGAATCTTAAAAACAAAGCCAGTCATTTTTTCTTCTGTTGGATTCACCAAGCGCGTTTCCGATTCCTTAGGGGTTGGCGATGGAGCAATTTCGATAAAGCAATCTAGTAACTCTCTGACACCAAAATTGTTTAATGCCGAACCAAAGAAAACGGGTTGGAGTTTTCCTTTTAGATATAACTCATGGTCAAATTTCGGATAGACTTCTTCTATCAATTCTAATTCTTCTCGTAATTTTTCAGCTGGTTTAGCACCAATAATCTTTTCGAGTTCCGGATTTTGCACATCAGAAAAGGCGATGGTCTCTTCGATATTTTTTCTGCTATCGCCACTAAACAGATTGATGTTCTTTTCCCAAAGGTTATAGATGCCTTGGAAATCATATCCCATTCCGATGGGGAAACTCAGTGGCGTGACATGCAATCCTAACTTTTGTTCTACTTCGTCCATGAGATCAAAAGCGTCTTTCCCTTCACGGTCAAGTTTATTGATAAAAACGATGATAGGGATGTTTCTTAGTCGACAAACAGCGACCAATTTTTCGGTTTGTTCTTCGACTCCCTTTGCTACATCAATCACCACAATTACGCTATCGACTGCTGTTAATGTTCTGAATGTGTCTTCGGCAAAATCTTTGTGGCCGGGCGTGTCCAGAATATTTATTTTCTTATCCTTATAATTGAAGGCCAAGACAGAGGTTGAAACCGAAATTCCTCTTTGGCGTTCAATTTCCATAAAGTCGGAGGTCGCTCCTTTTTTTATTTTATTGTTTTTTACTGCTCCCGCTTCTTGTATGGCGCCACCAAAAAGCAATAATTTTTCAGTTAATGTTGTCTTACCAGCATCGGGATGCGAAATGATTCCGAATGTTCTGCGTCGTTGTATTTCTTTTAAAAAACTCATATAGTCGATAAATGGATTGCAAAAATAGTATTAATTCGACAATAAAATTCAATAAGAATTTGCAGTGTTACTTCAGCCGCAATTTTTACTCCCATAACATCGAAATCTGGCCGTTAATAATTTTTTGTTAATAGTATCCGCTATACTTGTTTAATGCGATTGAATTGTTATTTTTGTTCCTCGAAATTAACATAAATTTTGATTTTGAATTTTTCTATTAACTTAATTTATAAACTGATAATCTAATAATAATGAGAATTAAACAATTGTTTTTTGGGGTGCTACTTTCCTTAAGTTTTGTTAGTTATGCGCAAAGTGTAAAAAAGGAAGTTTTATTTACAATTGACGACAAACCCTACTATACTGACGAGTTTTCTCGAGTTTATAATAAGAATTTAGATTTGGTTAAAGACGAATCACAAAAAGACCTCACACAGTATCTCGAGTTATTTATTGGATACAAACTTAAAATTGCCAAAGCCAATAAATTAGGACTACAAAACGGAGATTCATACAAAACGGAACTGGCTTCCTATAGAGCCCAACTTTCTAAAAATTATCTAAGTGATTCTAAAGTAACTAAGGAATTGGTTGAAGAAGGTTATAAGCGTTCGCTGAAAGAGGTAAAAGCTTCTCATATACTCATCACCTGTGATGAAAATGCCGCGCCTGAAGATACTTTGAAAGCGTATAATAAAATTGTGGATATCAGAAACCGCGTACTTAAAGGCGAAGACTTTGGTAAACTCGCTGCTGAGTTTTCTCAGGATCCGTCTGCAAAAGAGAATAAAGGTGATTTGGGTTATTTCAGTGCTTTTAGAATGGTTTATGCTTTTGAATCGGCGGCTTTTAACACGCCAGTTGGCAAAGTTTCTAACCCTATTCGTACACGTTTCGGATATCATATCATTAAAGTGGATGATGTTCGTGATAATAGAGGTGAAGTCACTGTAGCGCATATTATGATTGTTAATCCTAAAGAGGATAAACCAGAGGAAAAAGAGGCGAACAAAAAGAAAATCGACGATATTTATCAAAAATTGTTGCAAGGTGAAAGTTTCGAAAGTCTGGCAAAACAATTTTCAGATGATAAGTCTTCTTCTTCTAAAGGAGGTGTGCTAGCGCGATTCGGTTCTGGTCAATTGAGTTCTGAGGAATTTGAGAATACTGCTTTTTCACTTACTAAGGAAAAACCACTTTCAACACCATTTCAAACTAAATTTGGATGGCATGTTGTTAAGTTGATTGAGAAACACCCAGTTCGTACGCTTGATGAAATGAAAGTGGAGTTGGAGAACAAAGTTTCAAAAGACGACCGTTCGCGATTGATCACCAATTCATTGAATGAAAAATTAAGAAAAAAGTACGCCATCAAACGTGATGACAAATTGTACGCTGCGCTTGCCAAAACGGTGACCAATGATTACTACGAAAACAAATGGGAAGTTCCTGCAGATACTAAGGCATTCGACAAAAAATTATTCTCTGTAAATGAAAAAAGTATCACCGGAACAAGCTTCTTGATTTATCTTAAAACACAACAAAAAGCAGGATTGACGTTAAAGCCAATTGGTAAATTGGTTGATAAGAATTATGAAAAATTTGTTGATGATCAATTGACTTCTTACTACACTGATAATTTAGAGAAAGAGTTTCCTGATTTTTCTAATGTCATGGATGAGTATCGCGATGGTTTATTGCTTTTTGATTTGATGGAAAAAGAAATTTGGGATCGCTCAAAAACAGATACGATTGGATTGAAGAACTACTATGAAAGTCAAAAAAATCTTTACCAATGGAAAACTCGTTTAGACGTTATCATTGCTTCTTCTACCAATATGGATGTCATTAAGAAAGCGCAAAAATTACTAAAGCAAAAAGTAGCTCCAGAGAAAATTAAGGAGCAATTGAATACGAAAGACAAAGTCACAGTAATGACCAATGCCGGCGTATTTGAAGAAGGAAATGATGCTTTGCCAAAAAATCTAAAACAAGTTGAAGGTCTTTCAGAAATAGAAAAAGATGGAGATTATTACTTTGTGACGATGGTCAATAAAGTTATGCCGGCTGGCCCGAAAACTTTAGAGGAATGTAAGGGCAAGGTCATTAATGATTATCAGCAGTATCTTGAACAAAACTGGGTTGCCGAATTGAAAAAGGAATTTACAATCAAGACTTTTCCTGACGTTTTTGAAAGAGTAAAATCGGAACTTAAGAAATAATGTTGAAGTTTGCGGCGGCAGTTGGAATTTGTATGATTTTTACTGCATGCACACTTTTTGGTTCTGGTAAAAAATCTGAGGCCATTGCGCGCGTCAATTCGGAGTACTTATATCAAGACGATATCGCTAACTTAGTTCCGCGCGGGATTTCAAAAGAAGATAGTATTGCCATTGTTAGGAATTTTATCGACCGTTGGGCCTCGAAGAAACTTTTGATAAAAGTAGCAGAAGTCAATTTGAATGCCAACAAGAAAGCCGAGTTTGATACTTTGATTCAACAATATAAGATTGATCTCTATACCAAGGCGTATCTCGAGGAAATCGTAAAAAGAACTACGGATACGGTCATTTCTGAATCAGAATTAAGAAGTTACTATAACGAGAACAAGGAGAATTTTAGGACCAACGGAACATTAGTTCGATTGCGCTATGTGAGCCTAGAAAAGGAAAATCCAAAGTACGAACTAATTAAAAGTAAGTTTTTTGATTTTAGAAAGTCGGACAAAAAATTTTGGGATACCTATTCGCTGCAGCTCAATAGTTTTGCGTTTAATGATTCGATTTGGACGGAGTTAAGTCAGGTGTACGGAAAATTGCGATTTATTACACCAGAAAATAGAGAAACTTATATGATTCCTGGGAAGACCATACAGAAAACCGAAGGTAAAAGTGCCTACTTTGTCAAGATTTCTAATGTAATCGACAAGAATCAAGTGGCTCCCTTTTCGTACTTGAAACCGACCTTGCGAGAAGTCATATTGAATAAAAGAAAATTAGAGTTAATAAAAAAATTTGAAAAGGAAATTACGGATGATGCCATTAAAGACAAGAAGTATGAAGTTTATCAATAAGAATGCGGTGCTTTCCTTATGCCTTTTCCTACTTAGTACAGGTTTTGTCTTAGGTCAGGAGATAATACAAGATACAGTTAAGACCAAGAAAGCAGTTGTAGATACTAGAAGACAAAAAATAGACGGTGTTATTGCCACTGTGGGTGATTTCAATATATTGGATTCGGACATTGACAAGACCTTTTTGGAATTGTCTAGCCAAGGAAATTCTGTGAAGGATATTACGCGTTGTCAGATGTTGGGAAAATTATTGGAAGATAAATTGTATGCCCATCAAGCTATTCAAGACAGTATTATTGTCACTGATGATGAAGTTAAAAGTAAGATGGAAGAGCAGTTGACCTATATGGTGGAACAACTCGGCTCTATGGATAAAGTTGTGAAGTACTTTAAGAAAACGAGTGAAGAAGATTTTAGAACGGATCTTTCTGAGATTATCAAAATGAATAAGTTGGCCTCGTCTATGCAAAAAAAGATTATTGATGCCGTGGAGATTACGCCAGAGGAGGTCCGCAATTTCTTTAAAAAGATACCCGTGGCAGAATTACCAGTGTTTGGCGCAGAAATGGAAGTTTCTCAAATTGTCGTCGCACCCAAAGTTTCGGAGGAAGAACGACAAAAAGTTATTGATAAGTTGAAGGAGTTCAAGAAGGATGTGCAAGATGGCGCTAGTTTCTCTACAAAAGCTGTCTTGTATTCGCAAGATCCTGGGTCAAGTTCAAATGGTGGTTATTATAAGATGAATAAGAAAACGCCTTTTGTAAAAGAATTTAAAGATGTTGCTTTTAGTTTGTCTGAAGGGGAAATCTCAGAACCTTTTGAAACTGATTTTGGGTGGCATATTATTTATATTGAGAAAATTAAGGGGCAAGATGTAGATTTGCGTCACATTCTTTTGGTTCCAAAAACGGATGACCAGTCTTTAAAAGACGCAAAGGAACGAGTACTTCAAATTAAGAAGAAAATCGATGACAAATCAATTTCTTTTGCGGATGCAGCAAGAGCAGAATCTGACGAAAAAGAAACGCGTTCTAATGGAGGCGTTTTGATTAATCCGAAGACACAAGATACCCATTTTGAATTGACTAAGATGGATCCGAGTTTGTATTCGCAGGTTTCTAATTTGAAAGAAGGCGAAGTTTCTGTACCGCTTATCGATACGGACCAATCGGGAAAGAAAAAATATAAATTGGTGATGGTGACCAATCGAATAGAAGAACATACTGCGGATTATGGGAAGGATTATATCAAAATCAAGAACTTGGCGCTAAAAGAAAAGCAAATCGAGGCCATTGCGAAATGGTCTGAAGAAAAAATAAAGGAAACCTATATCAAGGTAAATGGGGATTATCGCAATTGTGAATTCACGAACAATTGGTTAAAAAAATAAATTAGGATTCGTCTTATCCATACAATATCAGTACTATTATGTCAGACGTTACAGCAATTCAAAATTTAGTTCAAAAGAGAATTGAGTTAAAAAAGGAAATTTCCAAGATCATCGTGGGTCAAGATGAAGTGGTCGATCAGATTCTTTTGAGTATTTTTTCTGGAGGTCACGCGCTTTTGGTTGGTGTGCCAGGTTTGGCAAAGACCTTAATGGTCAATACGATTGCACAGGCGTTAGGTTTGGATTTTAAGAGAATTCAATTTACGCCCGATTTGATGCCCTCCGATATTTTAGGAAGTGAAATTTTGGATGAGAATCGTCAGTTCAAGTTTTTGAAGGGACCAATATTTTCCAATATTATTTTGGCGGATGAGATTAATAGAACGCCTCCTAAAACCCAAGCGGCATTACTCGAAGCGATGCAAGAGCGCGCCGTAACTATTGCAGGACATAATTATAAATTGTCTTTACCGTATTTTGTTCTTGCCACGCAAAACCCAATCGAGCAAGAAGGAACTTATCCTTTGCCTGAAGCGCAATTGGACCGTTTTATGTTTTCTATCAAACTGGATTATCCTTCGTTTGCTGAGGAAGTAGAGGTGGTGCGAAGTACAACGACAGACCGACAATCGACGATAAATCCGTTATTTACTGCGCAAGAAATCATTGACTTTCAACATTTGTTGCGTCGTATTCCTGTGCCAGATAATGTGATTGAATACGCCGTTACTTTGGTTAGTAAAACCCGTCCTGACAATGCGTTGTCTAATGATTTTATCAAAAATTATATCGATTGGGGCGCGGGACCAAGAGCGTCGCAAAACCTGATTTTGGCTGCCAAAGCGCATGCGGCTTTCAACGGAAAGTTCTCGCCAGATAGCGAAGATGTGAAGGCGGTTGCCATTGGAATTTTGAGACATCGTGTGGTGAAGAATTATAAAGCGGATGCTGAAGGAATTACGATAGAAAAGATTATTGCGTCGTTGTTTTAACGAAGTAAAAGTGTTTTAAATAAAAAGGTGCCTTAGTGGGCGCCTTTCTTTTTTATGATATGATCCAGTTCTTCATCATAGAAAAACAAGAACATGCTGCCCATCATATCTTGATTAATGTTAGTTGTATTGTCGACCTCTAAAACCAATTCGTATTCATGATCTTTCAACATCCAAATTCCGGTCTCCGAGCATAATGCATCAATTTTTGTCAATCCAATTTTGTTAGTATGGTTGACAATGTTGCTTGTGAATATTGCTTTTTTGGCTGTTTTGTCCCATAAGGTCAATGCCGTCGCAAAGGGATGCACATGTACTGCCGCTGCATGCAATCGAAGGCTGTCTGTTGTGATTTGCAACTGATTGTCGATGCTACTGCGATAGGTGTGTTTGCCGGTGGGAATTACCCAATGACCAGACAATTTATTGCCTTGACCATCATCGTAACTATGATTCTTTGTTTCGACAGGAATGCAATAGTCTTTTCCTGGATCGACCGGACTTTTATAAGGGTCGTATTTGTCGTAAGGCAACATGATATAGACCGTTCTGCTCATTAGTGGTTTGAATGCAATGGTGTTCTTCAGATAATCTATCTTGACTTCATGTTTGATCAGATAATTGGCATCTGGAATATTGTGATTCAACGATTCCGTTGTCACATAGAGTAGGTCATTGCCCTTCATTGGAATGCCGTAACCGTTGGGAAATTTGAAATTTTCTAATCCATGAGACAAAGAAGTCATTCGAGGGTATTGTTTCCCAATTCGATTGTCTAGATGAAAGTTGCTAAAGTACTTTACATCATTAAAATCGATGTTGGTGTGGCAAATAAAATCATTAGAGATTTGTTTCTTATTGTTAGCATTGACGGCTTTCACATGAAATCCCGTAATCCAAAGCAAGGTAGTATCTTGCGATAATTGAACGTAATTAGACGATTTTGGTCCTTCCATCGACTTGTAAATCCCGTCGATATAGAATGCTGGCGAAATCATGGTGTAGTGTTGCATTTTGTTGCTGATTTCCCATTGATTATCGACTAAACCGCTGTGCTGTAGTAGATATGTTTTGACAATTGCCTTGTGTCTGTTGGGAAGTCTATAATATAAAACTCCCGCTGTCAGCAGACCAAGTATTGCGAAAATGGCAGTAAATTTATATATCTTTGGATGGAGCTTCATGATAAATCATTTAATCAAAAATACACAATTCTAGTGAACAATAACCGGAACGATAGCAACGATGACCATTTTGGATTGCATCTTTTGCGTTTTGGTTCGGTGTTGCTGGTGATCTTTGGACACTGGATGTTATTTAGTCCGAGCACGTCAATAATTTCGAGCCAAGTGGCACCGCTTTTTGGGTTTCTTGGTGTTGAAGTGCTACTTGTTCTCTGTGGATTTTTGATTGGGAAGCGGGTGTATGAACTATTGATCGAATCTACTTCATTCCCGAATTCAGCTGTTTGGGGTTATCTCAAAAGGTGTGCTTGGCGTGTATTGCCGCTTTATTATTTGGTTCTGCTTTTGGTGATCTGCACGTCAATGATTTTGGGTTATACGAATTCTTCAATCTGGAAATATTTCTTTTTTATTCAGAATTTTGTAAGTGCAATGCCCCCATTTTTTCCGGAAAGCTGGTGCGTTCCGATTGTTTTTTTTGGATGTGTTATTTTGGTTTTTTCGGTTGGTCTTCTTGTCAAGATCTTACCTTCAATATCTAAATCTACGCTTTTCTTGAGTGCGACTGTTGGTATTTTGCTGCTTTCATTTCTTTGTAAATATTTGTATTACCTTCATCATGGAACTATCAGTTTGACGGAATGGGACCAAAATATCAAGTCGGTTGTGATGTTTCGATTGGATTCTTTTTTTGTTGGTGTTTTGTTCGGCTGGGTGTATTGTAGCTTTCCCTCGTTTTGGATTAATTATAGGAAACAGCTGTTTTTTGTAGGTATTCTACTCATGGTATTTCTTTTCGTAGGTGTGGGCTATTTTCGCTTTTTTATTGATTCGCAACCATTTTTTTGGGAAGTGTTGTATTTGCCATTGACCTCGATGGCGATAGCAGTGACTTTTCCTATGGTTTATCAATTTAGAAGTAACAGTATTGTTGGTAAGAAACTACTCTTTTTTTGTGATAAGATTTCATTGGGAATGTTTTTGATACATTATTCTTTCGTGTTGCTCATTTTTGCTCATTTTATTCTGATTTCCCAGACCTCTGTGCTGATATTCTATGGTTTGGCAGTTCTTTATTTGGCAATAGTATTCTTGTGTAGTTTTGTTTTGCATCGTTTTTTTGAAGTGCCGCTATTGCGCTGGGGGACAAAAAATTAATTATTAGCAGTTTGCACTTCTTATTTTTTTGATTTAACAATAAATGATATTCTAAATTTGCATTTTCGCAAAACACAGGCTGCGATCAACATATTTCGTTAAAAACTTTTTACTAGTATAACGATTTCGTAATTTTGCACAGCACTCGAGGCCATGTGGCCGAACAGAACGCAGTTAAACAAATAAACCCAATATATTATGGCTTTTGATATTGAAATGATTAAAAAAGTATATGCTAATATGACGAGCCGTGTTGATGCAGCACGGGACATAGTGGGTCGTCCGTTAACATTGACAGAGAAAATATTATATACGCATTTGTGGGATGAAACTCCTTCGCTTGCATTTTCTAGAGGTAAGGATTATGTTGATTTTGCACCAGATCGTGTGGCTTGTCAGGATGCAACGGCGCAGATGGCTTTGTTGCAATTTATGCATGCAGGAAAAAGTAAAGCAGCTGTTCCGACGACTGTACATTGCGATCACTTAATTCAAGCCAAAGATGGTGCTGCTACAGATTTAGCATTTGCCAACTCGCAGTCGAAAGAAGTTTTTGATTTTCTTTCTTCTGTATCCAATAAATATGGCATCGGATTTTGGAAGCCAGGATCTGGGATTATACATCAAATTGTTTTGGAGAATTACGCTTTTCCTGGCGGAATGATGATTGGAACTGATTCGCATACGGTTAATGCAGGTGGATTAGGGATGTTAGCCATCGGAGTTGGTGGTGCAGATGCCGTTGATGTAATGTCTGGTATGTCTTGGGAATTGAAATTTCCGAAATTGATAGGTGTAAAATTGACGGGTAAACTGAATGGCTGGTCTTCACCTAAAGATGTCATCTTGAAAGTGGCAGATATTCTAACCGTTAAAGGAGGCACAGGGGCTGTAGTTGAATATTTTGGAGAAGGCGCCATCAATATGTCGTGCACCGGAAAAGGAACTATCTGTAATATGGGAGCGGAGATTGGAGCGACGACGTCAACTTTTGGCTATGATGATTCCATGCGAAGATATTTGGCTGCGACTGGTCGTCAGGACGTGGTAGATGCAGCGGATAAAGTTGCTGATTACTTGACTGGTGACCCGGAAGTTTATGCTAACCCAGAGCAGTATTTTGACCATTTAATAGAAATTAATTTATCTGAATTGGAGCCGCATATTAACGGTCCATTTACCCCAGATAGAGGGACACCAGTTTCTCAGATGAAATCGGAAGCTGCTGCCAACGGATGGCCAATTAAGGTAGAATGGGGTCTCATCGGTTCTTGTACCAATTCGTCCTACGAAGATATGTCGCGTGCTGCTTCTATAGTAGAGCAGGCGGTAGCACATGGCATTACACCTAAAGCCGAGTTTGGAATTAATCCAGGGTCGGAGCAAATTAGATATACCATTGAGCGAGACGGCATTATTGCTACTTTCGAAAAGATGGGTACCAAGGTATTTACCAATGCTTGTGGTCCGTGTATTGGTCAATGGGATCGAGCGGGCGCAGATAAGCAAGAAAAAAATACGATTGTACATTCTTTCAATAGAAATTTTTCTAAACGAGCTGATGGCAATCCCAATACGCATGCTTTTGTAACTTCACCAGAAATGGTAGCGGCTTTGGCAATTTCGGGACGATTGGATTTTAACCCGATTACAGACACCCTTTTGAATGACAATGGCGAAGAAGTTAAACTAAACCCACCTAAAGGTGACGAATTGCCGTCGCGAGGTTTTGATGTGAAAGATGCTGGTTTTCAAGCGCCTGCTGAAGATGGAAGTAACGTGCAAGTGGCGGTTTCTGAAACGTCTGATCGTTTGCAATTATTGGCACCGTTCGCTGCTTGGGATGGAAAGAATATTGAAGGCGCTAGACTATTGATTAAAGCCTTTGGTAAATGTACTACCGATCATATTTCGATGGCTGGACCTTGGTTGCGATTCAGAGGACATTTAGATAATATTTCGAATAATATGTTGATTGGTGCTGAAAATGCATTCAATCAAAAAGCCAATTCTGTTAAAAATCAATTGACTGGTTCCTATGATACTGTGCCTGCTGTTCAGCGTGCCTATAAAGCCGCTGGTGTTCCGACTATTGTAGTTGGTGATCATAATTATGGCGAAGGTTCATCTAGAGAGCATGCTGCTATGGAGCCAAGATTTTTAGGAGTAAAGGCGGTTCTTGTAAAGTCCTTTGCTCGAATTCATGAAACCAATTTGAAGAAACAGGGGATGTTGGCGTTGACGTTTGCCAATGAAGCAGACTATGATAAAGTGCAAGAGAATGACATTATTAATTTTGTAGATCTAGTTGATTTTGCACCAGGAAAGCCACTTACTTTGGAGTTTGTACATGATAATGGAACTAAAGATGTTATTTTAGCCAACCACACCTACAATGACAGTCAAATCGGCTGGTTTGTAGCAGGTTCTGCGTTGAATCTGATTGCAGCAGGAATAGCTTAAAGGATAATAATTTATAAATGTAAAAGCTCTCACCTAAAATGAGGGCTTTTTTTTGTTTAAACGACATTGTTCTTCTTTATTATTTTTATCTTTCTGTTTTAATCAAAGCTATAAAAATATTCCCATGATAAAATCATATAAAATTCTAGTGACTTCTAGTATTCTAATTTTGATAGTTTCAGCCATCTTTTTTTTTATAAAGAATGAACAATATTTTAAAGGAGTTCACTTGGAACCAAATGAGTATTTATTTCTTCAGCGAGCCTATCCTTTTGGGAAACTAAAAGAAGGTAATCTTGAAGAAATCAAAAGCTGGTTGGATGCAAAAAGTGTTGCTTCTAGACAAGATAATTCTGTAAGTTGGCAATTTGTTGGTCCCGAAAATATAGGAGGTAGGATTACTGATATCGAAGTACCGAGTAATAATCCGTCCACTTATTTTGTTGGAACGGCTACTGGAGGTATTTTTAGAACAGTTGACTCAGGAATTACATGGAGTCCTGTTTTTGATGAGCAAATTACATTGTCCATTGGTGATATGGATATTTCAAAGACAAATAATAATTTAATTTTAGTAGGTACAGGCGAACCAAATGGAGGAGGCACAGCTACTAGTGTTGATGGTAATGGCGTATACATCAGTACGGACGGTGGCGATTCTTGGCAATCTAAAGGATTAAATAATGTGGGAAGTATTGGTAAGGTAATTATTAATCCAAACAATCCAAATATTATGTATGTAGGGGCCATGGGATTACTCTATGCTCAAAATCCTAATCGAGGAGTTTATAAATCAACAGATGGTGGGGAAACTTGGACTAATGTACTATTTGTATCTAATAAAACAGGCGTTATTGACATGGCCATAAATCCGCTGAATCCTTCTATTATTTACGCGGCAACCTGGGAAAGAACGCGCAATCTTTCTAATAGAGTATATGGCGGAGAAACATCAAATGTATATAAGTCTATAGATGCTGGTTTGACATGGACACTTTTGACCAATGCATTACCAAACACTACAGATAAAGGTAGAATTAGTATTGATATTTCTAATTCTAATCCTGCCATTTTAGTTATATCGTATACCAATGTTTCTGGAGACACATTGGCTGTAAAGAAATCCTTAGATGCTGGTTTGACATGGACCACACTTCCATCTGGTAATATATCTTCTACTTCGTTTAATTGGTGGTTTGGTGGTGTATTTATTAATCCATCAAATAGTAGCAATATATTTATGGCGCAATTTGATTCTTATTATTCCAATGATGGCGGTACTACATGGAGTGCATCTAATGGAGTTTCAGAGTTTATACATGTAGACCAACATGCAGTGGCCTTTACTAGCAATAATGAAGTTTTAATTGGAAATGATGGCGGTTTGTATCGTAGTAGTGATGGTATTAATTATTCAAAAATTAATAATTTACCGATTTCACAGGCTTATAGAATGGCTGTGAATCCAGTGAATACAAATCATGTATATGCAGGTTTTCAAGACAATTGTACCTGTAGAACACTTACAGGAAGTACGAATGATTGGAATATAATTTTTGGAGCAGATGGCTTTCAACCTGCTGTAAATCCGAGTAATGCTAATATTATATTTGCAGAATATCAATATGGAAAATTAGCAAGATCTATTAATAATGCCGTGTCATTTTCATTTGCTGACAATGGAATTAGCCTGACAGAACCAAGAAATTGGGATACTCCTTATGTTTTTGATCCGAATAATCCAAACATCATGTATTTTGGAACTAGTAATTTATATAAATCAACGGATAATGGAGTCAATTGGACCTCTATCAGTGGAAATTTGAGCAAAGATGTTTATGTGGGTAGTGTAAAATATGGCACAATCACTTCGATAGATGTTTCACCACTGAATAGTAGTATTATTTATATTGGAACAGATGATGGAAATGTTTGGAGAACTACAGACGGTGGGATAAACTACACGAAAATATCTGAGTTTATGCCAAACAAATGGGTGACTAAAGTGAAAGCATCTCCAACGAATGTTAACCAAGTTTATGTAACCTATTCTGGCTATCGTTATAATTTATTTGATAGTAACCTATATGTTAGCAATGATTTAGGATATTCATGGCAAGATCTATCTTCAGATTTGCCTAATACTCCATTGAGTGATATTGAAATTACTCCGGATAACAAGCTGTTTGTAGCATCTGATATTGGTGTTTTGGTTTCAAGTGATTTAGGAGCTCATTGGAATTTTGTTGGAACCAATATGCCCCCCGTGGTTGTTACTGATTTGGTTTTGGATTTAGGTTCTAATTTTTTGTTTGCGGGTACTTTTGGTCGCGGAGTATATAAAATCGATTTAACACAGCTAGGATTGTCAACCACATCCTCTGAAATTGATTTTAATTCGGTTAAAGTTTATCCAAATCCAGCTTCTGAATTTGTTTTTGTTGATGTAGTTTTTAACCAAATAGTTGGATTTGATGCCAAAATATATGACAGTAATGGAAAGCTTGTAGCGTCTTATAGCATTGATAAGGGAACAGTTGGAAGGCGTATTATTAAAATGGATATTAGTGCACTGCAAGAAGGAATTTATTTTTTAAAATTAAATAACTCAAATACAGCATTTAAAATAGCTATTAATTAAATTCAATATCATAAGTATTAGTGATCCTCGATATAAATCGGGGATTTTTTTTGCAAAAAGGATTACCTAAAAAAGATTTTGAGGATTGCATTTTGGGGAAGCGTAAAGATTCTATTTACTTGTGGAATAAAATTCTTGTTAATTTTTTACTTATGAACAAACTATTATTTTTTAGTCAATAACTTTCAAGGGTGATTTGCGATGGTAATTCTTACAAATGTCATAATTATTAAAATAATTTTCTTACAAAGTTTATTAATTAGTGTTTTTAATCGTCAAAAATTGTTTGTAAGTGTATTTTGGCGATTTTATTTGCTTTTAATCTTATTATGTTTGTAATGCATTTTTAGTTAACCCCATTACTGAAAATGATTTTTAAGATTAATTAACCAATAATAAACTTAACCTCATTGTTATGATTCTATCAACTTCTATCTGGATTATATATAATCCATATGTAAATCGCTATCAAACAAGACTTTTTGATATTTAAATATTGCGATTTAAGAGAGGCAGTTATTTGGGAATTGCGTCTTGCCTTGCATTTGTAAACTGTTTTTATCGATTAATTCTTTGTATTTGCATTTGTGTATAAATTCGTACAAATAATTATTTTGTAAGTATTTAATCGATTATAACAAACACTTCGTCGAATTTTTTATTTTCCATAACCAATTATCATATTAATTTGTGGTGTGTTATTATTGTCCCCAAATGATAGTAATGCTTCTCCCTAAAAAAATAGAAGTATAAAAATCTTAACCTACTATTATGAAAAAATTTTTACTAATGCTACTCTTGTCAGTAGCGGCCCACGGACAAAATCAAAGCTACACTGTTAGTACAGAAAGTTTTCCAAATCCAGAACGAGGATTTTATCATTATTCATCAAGCGGATCAACAACCAGTTATTCGTTTATTTCATCTAGTACTTTGAGTTCTTATCGTGCTCAAAATATTTCCGTAATACAACGACTTTTTTATTTAACTCAGTTTACTTCGACGCCGATTTCGAGCACATTCTTAGCAAACATGCAAACGGATTTCAACACGATCCGAAATGCAGGGATGAAAGTAATGATCCGTTTTGCCTATTCACAAAGTGAGTCTGCGGCTGTTTTAGACGCTACCAAAGCGCAAATTTTGGCGCATATCCAGCAAGTGGCGCCTATCATTCAAGCCAATAAAGATGTCATAGCAACTTACCAATACGGATGGATTGGTTGCTGGGGCGAAAATTACTACAGTAGTCAAGTGGCAGATTTTGGAACTGGCGATTATACTCAATATACTACTACACAATGGGCCAATCGTAAAGAAGTTTTGGATGCTATGATTAATGCTACTCCAGTTGAAATACCAATTCAAGTACGTTACTTATACTATAAACAAAGAATTTATCCAAACGGACAAAGTAGAGTAGGGTTTTATAACGACGCTTTCCTTGGCGAGTGGGGCGATTCAGGCATGTTCTTGGTAAATAGTATTCAAAGTGCACCGAGCACTACGGATAGCAACTACTTAACTGTACAAACCGAGAATACACCCATGAGCGGAGAAACCAATCAGATTAATGCTCCTAGAACAGACTGCAGCAACGCTGTTGCTGAAATGTACAAATACAATTGGAGTTTAATCAATAGAGATTACTTGGCGGCGAATATTACAAACTGGACTTCTAACGGTTGTTATGCGGAAATGGAGCGACGTTTAGGCTATCGATTTGAGCTAGTTAGTTCTGCATTTGCAAATAATACCATTACTGTCAATTTGACGAATTCTGGTTTTGCCAATGTTTATACGCCAAGAAAAGCTTACGTAATTTTGAAAAATACAACGACCAATACGGAGTATTCTGTTGAAGTAAGCAGTGATATTCGCACCTGGAAAAAAGGGCTTTCAATTCAGTTGACAAAAGACGTTACTGGCTTGGTTCCTGCTGGAAATTATCAATTGTTTTTGAATTTGCCAGATCCCAACTTAACCAATCCGTTGTTCGCCATCAGATGCGGCAATTTAGGTACTTGGGATGCTACTAAAGGCTACAATAATCTGAATCAAACGGTTGCTATTTCTGGTTCTACTACTACGACTACAACCACAGGTACAACAGCTAGTACAGGCACCACAGGTACGACTGGCACCACCGGTACTACAACTACTACAGGCACAACTACCACTACAGGTACTGTCGTAACAAATCCAGTATTGCCAGTTGAAATATTATTTGTTGGTAACACCACATTGGTGATTAATAATTTGCCAAGTCAGGTTTATACCATTAAAGTGTATAACTTAAGCGGGAGAGTAAAGGCTACCTCAACGGATCTTTCCGGACTAAGAAGCGGTTACTATGTTGTTAAAGTGCAATGTAACGGCGTAATCACTTCAAAAAATATTTATAAGCAATAACTTGAGATTTGGAATATAAGTTAATTTTAGTTTTTTAGTTTTTTTTTGTTATTACAACAGGAAACCCGCTTCATTAAAGCGGGTTTCCTATTTTATGCCAATCGTGCTCCTTCTTAATTGAATGTCGCGGAGCTGTTTGTAATATACTGAATCAAATATCTTTTTATATCTTTAGCCACAAGCAAAACAGCAACTAACCCAAAAAATAGTATCAAAATAGGCATTATGGAAAACCAAAATCACGAAGAATTTAAGAGAGAACTCGGACTTTTAGACGGAACAATGCTAGTCGTTGGGTCGATGATCGGTTCAGGAATATTTATTGTAAGTTCTGATATTGCTCGACAAGTGGGCTCTGCCGGTTGGCTGACCTTAATTTGGATTATCTCTGGAATTATCACCATGATTGCAGCAGTGAGCTATGGCGAATTGAGTTCGATGTTTCCCAAAGCAGGTGGCCAGTACGTGTATCTCCGAGAATCGTATAACAAATTGATTGCCTTTCTTTATGGCTGGAGTTTCTTTGCAGTGATTCAAACCGGAACGATTGCCGCGGTTGGCGTTGGATTCTCTAAGTTTGCGGCCTACCTTTTTCCGGTGATGAGTGAGGAAAATATTCTCATTCAGTCTGGCGGTTTTACTTTACATGCCGCACAAATTGTATCTATTATCACCATTGTTTTTCTAACGTATTTAAACAGTAGAGGTGTCAAAAACAGTAAAACGTTGCAAACTGTTTTGACCGTTATCAAAATACTTTCGTTGGTTGGATTGATCGTATTTGGATTCCTACTTGGCGCCAAAGCCGAAATTTGGAATGCGAACTGGACAGCTATGTGGGCTACCAAATCCTACGTTTCTGAATCTGCTTCGTGGTCACCCATCAGCGGGGTTGCCTTGATATCTGGAGTTGCTGCCGCTATGGTAGGTTCGCTATTCTCCAGCGACGCTTGGAATGGTGTGACTTTTATAGCTGGAGAGATTAAAAACCCAAAACGCAATGTGGGGCTGAGTTTGTTTTTGGGAACTTTTATCGTTACTATCATCTATATCGTAGCCAACCTAATGTATTTGGCAGTTATTCCTTTTGATGAAATTGCGACCGCCAAATCGGATCGAGTAGCGGTAGTGGCTTCTCAATATATATTTGGAGATATGGGCACTTTGATTATTGCGGTGATGATTATGATTTCAACGTTTGCGTGTAACAATGGATTAATTATGGCGGGGGCACGTGTATATTATACCATGGCAAAAGACGGTTTGTTTTTTGAAAAAGCGTCGCATCTCAATTCGGCAAGCGTTCCTGCCTGGGCTTTGTGGGCGCAGTGTATTTGGGCTTCTGCGTTATGTTTGACCGGTAAATACGGCGACTTACTAGATTTCGTAATCATTATTGTCCTCATATTTTATATCCTGACCATTTACGGAATTTTCATCCTTCGTCGAAAGATGCCGGATGCTGAAAGACCGTATAAAGCATTTGGCTATCCTGTTTTGCCAGCCATATATATAGTGGTGGCAAGTGCCGTTTCTGTTGCCTTATTGATCACCAAAACCAGTACATGTGGTTGGGGTGTGTTGATTATGTTATTGGGAATTCCGGTGTATTATTTGACGAAGGGGAAAGATTAGTTGTTGGTTGTCTGTTGTCCGTTTTCTGTTTTTGGGCGTGACCACAAGGGTCGGGTTTTCCGCACTCGCTTTTTTTGTTTTGAAAGCGGCCCCTCGACTGTACTTCGGCTCCGCTCAGCATAAACTACCTCGGGGAGACAAAACAAAAAAGAGCTCAGACAAATGCTCCAACCCCTCACGCAAACAGCGCGATTAGCTTCCAAAAAAAATCCGCCTCATCATGAAGCGGATTTTCTGTATAGTCTAGGGTTGTTATCTACTAGTAATAAGTATAGCGTCTTACTTTTGCAATATATTTAGCCAAACGAATCACTTGGTGGCTGTAACCATATTCGTTGTCATACCAAATATACAACACGATATTTTTCCCGTCGCCAGAAACGATGGTCGCATTGCTATCATAAATAGAAGGTGCTGAGGTTCCGATGATGTCTGAAGACACCAATTCGTTGTTCAACGAATATTTGATTTGCTCCACCAATTCGCCTTCTAAGGCGTATTTTTTCATAATCGCATTGATTTCTGCGATAGACGTTTCTTTGCCCACTTCTAAGTTCAGAACGACCAAAGATCCGTTTGGTACCGGAACTCGAATGGCATTGGACGTAAGTTTTCCAGCCAACGATGGAATTGCTTTAGATACTGCCGTACCCGCGCCAGTTTCGGTGATGACCATGTTTAATCCTGCTGCTCTACCACGGCGGTATTTTTTGTGCATATTGTCGACCAAGTTTTGGTCATTCGTATAAGCGTGAATAGTTTCTAAATGTCCTTTTACCACGCCAATAGTATCCTCAAGCGCTTTTAGAATAGGTGTAATCGCATTGGTGGTACAAGATGCTGCGGAGAAAATATTGACTTCATCCGGATTGTATTCATTGTGGTTCACGCCATGCACGATATTAGGAATTCCTTTTCCTGGTGCTGTCAACAAAACTTTTTGAGTTCCTTTTGAAGTAAGGTGTCTGGCTAAAGCTTCTTGCGTCGTGAATGCCCCGGTATTGTCTATCACCAAAGCGTCTTCAATTCCGTATTGGGTATAATCAATTTCTTCAGGACCGTTTGCAGTAATGATGTGCACCGTCGTTCCATTGATTATTAATGCGTTGTTTTCTGCATCGGCAACGACAGAGCCCTGAAAGTCACCATGAATTGAGTCATAGCGTAACAAAGAGGCTCTTTTTTCTAAAGAAACCGCATCGTTTTTGTCACGGGTTACAATAGCACGCAAACGCAATTGATTTCCTTTGCCCATTTTCGACATAAGTTCCCGCGCTAACAATCGACCAATTCTACCAAATCCATATAACACCACATCTTTGGGTTGGATGTCTTGGGTGTCTTTGGCGTTTTTCAATTTATCTACAACAAATGCTCGTGCGTTGTTGTATTTGTTATTTTCTAGATTGTATTCGTACGTTAGTTTACCAATATCAAGTTTGGATGGCGGTAAATCTAAAGATAGTATGGCTTTAGCAATGTCGACAGTGTCGAAAATAGAAATCGGTTTGCCTACAAATTCTCCTGCATATTCATGGAGGTTGATAATGTCGCTGACATTGCGATTGATGAGTTGGTTTCTGAATAAAACCATTTCGATGGATTTGTCATACCATAAATCGCTGATGATTTTGATAAATTCTACGCCAGCTCTTCTTCTGTCGACTTGAAAAGAAACTTCCTTTTCGTATACATTGGTGTTGCTCATTGTGTGTAATTATAAAAAAGTTAGTGTTGTCTTATTCTAAAATCGTAGTCATTTTTGATTGCACTTTCGACTTAGAATGGTGCAAAAGTATAGATTTCAATCGTTTTCGTAAAGTATTTTGGAAAAAATATTCATAAAAAAAACCACCTCAATTTGAAGTGGTTTTTTCAGAATTAATTATTAACCCAATTTTAGATAATGATTCTAATTCGTTGACCCATTTTGTTAATCATTTCGATACTGACACTTTGGTTTTCGTCTTTCTTTTCGATGATTCTGGAAACCGTTTCGACATCATTTGCTTTCATATTATCGATACTCAGGATAATGGTTCCTTTTAGTTCATCGTAATACGGTTTTAGATTGTCGTTGTTTATTTCTTTGATACGAACGCCAGCATCTATTTTATATTTCTTTTTGTCGGCAGCGTCAATATTTTCAAATTCAATGCCTTTAAACTCTGTAGTTACGTATTCATTTTTGTTTAATACCACAGGAACCGTATAGGTTTTACCGTCTCTGATATAAGAAACTTGTACCTTATCGTTTGGTCTTTTTGTATTGATAAAACCAGACAGTTCTGCATAGGTATTGATGTTTTGATTGTCTAATTTCACGATGATATCGCCTTTGGTTAATCCTGCTTTTTCGGCGCCAGAATTTTTAGTTACTTTTTTCACATAGAATCCTTGGGTTTCTTTTACGCCTAATTCTTTAGAAGCTGCGCTGTTTAGCTCGCCACCTTCAACGCCGAGAATTCCGCGTTGTACGTTTCCAAATTCCATGATGTCTTCTATGATTTTTCGAGCAATGTTGGAAGGAACCGCAAAAGAATATCCTACATAAGAACCCGTTTGTGAGGAAATCATGGTGTTGATTCCAATCAATTCACCTCTTGTATTTACTAATGCACCACCGCTATTTCCGGGGTTGACAGCAGCATCGGTTTGAATAAAAGATTGGATTCCGTTGGTATCTAAATTTCTTGCTTTGGCGGAGATGATTCCAGCCGTTACCGTTGAGGTTAGA
Source organism: Flavobacteriaceae bacterium (assembly GCA_947459635.1). GTDB lineage: Bacteria > Bacteroidota > Bacteroidia > Flavobacteriales > Flavobacteriaceae > Flavobacterium. The sequence continues at coordinate 22,285 of CANHEA010000026.1, forward strand.
TTGTATGGGTTTCCAACCGCTAACACCCATTCTCCAATTTTGGAGTTATCGGAATCTGCGAAAACGGAATACTGTAATTTTTCATCGGCATTGATTTTTAACAAAGCAATATCCATTTTAGAATCGGTTCCGATCAATTTAGCTTTGTATGTTTTTTTGTTGTTTAAGGTAATTTCTATGTCTGACGCATCTTTCACCACGTGGTTGTTGGTCACGATATAGCCGTCTTCTGAAATAATCACCCCAGAACCCGTTCCGACTTGTTCTTGCTGTTGACCGCCATTGTATCCGTAGAAAAACTCTAGCATTGGATTTGAGATGGTTCTGTAAGATACATTTTTTACGTGCACTACGGTATGAACGGTTTTGTCGGCCGCTTCGGTAAAGTCTAGGCCTTCAGGAACAAAGCTGGTATTCTTTGCATAATTGCTTGGTGCAAGGGTAACAATGCTTTTGGGTTTTGAAAAGAATCCGTCATTGTCTATCAATAATTTGTAACCTGCTAGTGTTGTGGCACCACTCAACACTGATACTAAAAATAAACTAGAAAATTTTTTCATGGTTTTTTGATCATTTTAATGAAACGAAATAATTTTTTTACATGTGAACGTAAAATTAATAAAGTATTGTTTTTGGTAAAAGAGTTTAACTATGGTTTAACAAGGGTTAACGTTGTGTTGGGAAGGTTTGTGAGGTTACTCGGTTAATCGTTTAATTGTTTAATCGTTTAATTGTTTAATCGTTTGGGTGTTTAATCGTGTAATCGTCAGGGAGGTTCGGCGAGTTGGTAAAAAGTGAGATAGTCACCTCGACTGCGTAGATAAACCTTTTGTTTGCGCTCGGGGTGGCTAGGAGTAGGTGTGGGTTTATAACTTGGAATTAATAATTAAGGGAAAACTGTTTTGGAAACGAGGCGGTTTTTTATCATGGAATGTGCCAGCTGGTTTAACTAGCCAATAGTAAGTAGAATTGCAAAAAAACAACGCGGTATTTGTTTGCTTAGTCAATAAAGATATCTTTACCAAATTAAAAAGCAACACAAAATTAAATTGTTGCCGATACTTATATCGGTATTAGTGTTTATGAATAAACTAAAGAAAGCACTATTTATTTTTCTGTTGCTCATTGTCAATGAGGTCGTATTAGGGCAGCAGCATTTTGTTTTTAAACTTCCTTTTCCTCGACAATATAAGACTCTTGATACCATCATCGATTCTTTGGCAATTCAAGATCCCACTTTAGCTCTAAGAACACTCAAAAAATTGGAATTACAAGCCCGAGCAACTAATAATGAATTAGTGATGCTCAATTACAAAAGGTCCGAAATCCGATATCGCTATATTCGAACCATCCACAATGAAAAACGTCCCGAACTGAATCAACTTATAGCAGACACGGAGCAACTTATTGCGGAAGTGGATGAAGAGCAGTATCCTGTGATTGCAGCATTATTGCACTTCCAAATTGGTAATTCTCTAGATTATCAAAAGTATAATTATAAGGAACAATTTAAGCATTATCTTCTGGCTTATGAAATTTTTAAAAGCATTCCCTTAGAAGAATTTCCCTACAGGTATTACAGTCAATATGCTATAGCTTTGGCTTATTATCAGTTTGAAGAATACGATGAGGCCATTGCTCTTAGTAAAGAAGTGGAATTATTATTTCCTAAAAAGGATTTTAATTCAATTATTACGGCAAATCTTGTAGGCTTAAGCTATTTGGCTCAAAAAAAATTCAACCAAGCTATTTTTACTTTTAATTGGATTTTAAAAAACAATAAGTATGCGCTAAATCCAACGGCATGGCGAGGAATTGCTTTGAGCAACATAGGAGAAGTTTATCAGCAACAAGGAAAAAGTGCTACTGCCATACGTTACTTAGAACAGGGGATACCTCTCTTAAAACAAGAAGCTGTTTATGGAAACATGGCTTCTGCAACTATAATTTTGGCAAGAATTTACTTGTCGCAAAAACAGCTTGTTGAAGCCAAACTAAATATTGACTTAGCTATTTATGGAAATACTAAAGATCGAAAAATCTCCAATTCCTATTCGATCAACAAAGTGATGTCTGATTATTATCAAGTGAAGAGCAATCCTAAATTAGCGCTGCATTATTTACAATTAACCAATACCTATAAAGACAGTATAGATACTCGGACCAATATTACGAAGAGATTTAAAGTCGAAATAAATTTTGCAAAGGAAAAGCAGTTGTTGCTTCTCAAGGAAATTGAGGAAAATATAGCGCATCAACGCGTCATTGTTATTGCCATATTTCTTTTCTCGCTACTGTTGCTGATTACCCTTTACATTTTTTTTGACCGCGGTAGATTGAAATTTAAATTACAACGACAAGAGTTGCTAGATAAAAACGAAAAAATAGCCTCAGAATTAGAACTGGCTAATTTAAGATTAGCGCAATATATGCAAAGTCGTTTGCATAAGGACATGGAAAATCCAAATAGTGAAGTCCAAGAAAATTTAGTTTCTAAAATGTTAAATGATAGTAATATCTATACCGACCAAGATTGGGTCGAATTTAAAAATCTTTTTGAACAAGCGCACCCAAGATATCTTCAACGTGTCAAAGACAAATTACCTAAAATTTCACCAGCAGAATTAAGATTAATAGCCGTCCATAAATTGAATTTGAATACCAATGAAATGGCATTGATCTTAAACATCTCTCCAGATGCGGTTCGCAAATCAAAGAAAAGGCTGTCCCTAAAAATAGATGAAAACCTCCATCAGTCTTTTGACGGATTCACGAGCTCGCTTTTGTAAGGAGGCTCATAAAACCAATAATCTTTTTTCGGAGCTTTAAAACATATGCTTGTTACTGTTTGCATCAAAGGATGTTAAAAAAAAACGTAACACGTTGATTTCTATGGTTAAAAAATAAACAATTTCGATTCAGTCCTTTTGTCTTGTTTTTGTCTTCTGTGTTTTTTAAAAGTTTATTTATCATTGCCGGCTCTGTTATTTTTATAGCAGGAGCAATTTTTTTTTATCTCTTTTAATTATAGAATGCAATTATGAAAAACTTTTATTTTACCTCACTTTTCCTGTCATTGAGTATGGGATTCTTCTCGTTTCAGGTTATTGCACAAGCCCCACAAAAGATGAGTTATCAATCGGTGGTGCGCAATAGTAGCAACGTTTTGTTAGTGAACACCACAGTTGGCTTGCAAGTCAGCGTGTTGCGGGGCGACCAAAATGGTATAGCGGTGTATGTAGAAACACAAACGGCAACAACCAATGTTAATGGCTTGGTGAGCTTACAGATAGGCACTGGCACTGCCACAACAGGTTCCTTTTCAGGTATTGACTGGGCAATAGGACCTTATTTTATTAAAACCGAAATAGACCCAACAGGTGGTAGCAATTATACCATTACCGGAACCCAGCAAATGGCTAGTGTACCGTATGCGCTATATGCTGCTAAGAGTGGCGGAAGTGTTTTTGAAATAACCGCAGATGATGCCAATGCCATCCACAATACCAATATGGGTAATGTTGGTATTGGTACCGATTTGCCATCAGCTAAATTAGATGTGTCTGGTAATTTGAGAGTAAGAGGCACTTTAGGAATAGGAACACAAACACCTAACACAAGCGCTGCGCTTGAAATAAATTCAAATACGGGTTCATTATTAATTCCTAGAATGACCACTGCAGAAAGAAACAATCTTACTGCATCAGAAGGGATGATCATTTTTAATTCATCTGAATCTACCTACCAAGGATTTTCACGGATCTACACTAACTATGCTCCGGTTGTAGATCAATCTCAATTAATTAATGAAGGTTCCTTTACTGTAAGTAATGCATCTCAATCTTTTACTGCTAATTTAAGTGGTGCATTAACCGGTGTAAGTCTAGCTTTGCAGGCGGAATTTGATACATCGGGGACTATTTATATCCGTGATGGCGCTGGTAATTCAGGTGCAATACTCTATCAGAGTACAATTAACCTTCCTGGCGCGGCGATGCAGAAAATAAATATAAATCCTTCAGGTGTAACTCTTATTACAGGTAATGTCTATACAATAAATATTGTTTTTGCAACAGATATTAATATAATTGGCTCAAATAATTATTATTATTTTGGATCACTTTTCTTAGGAGGAGGTTCGTATCCTGATTTTGATGCTCTTTTTTCGACAACAATTACCCCACCGTCCACAAGTTCATTACAATGGGAAAATTTTTCAAATACTACAGCTATTACTAATTTGCAATCCCAGATTAATACTTCGCAATCGAGTATTAATACTATACAATCGACTTTAACTGCGGGGCTTGACTTATCCACCGCAGATCTATATGGAAATGTTAGGGTTTTACAAAATACAAACTCGCCATTGGACCATGATATTTGGTTAGGTTATTCAAGTGGCTTGGTCTCCAGTCTTCGTTTATTTTCTAATAACAATGAAACAATGACCATTACAAATAATGAAGTACACGCAAATGGTAATACCATCATTAGTGGTGTTGCCACCGCAAACAGCTTTGTAAAAGCAGGAGGTCAAGCCAATGAATATTTAATGGCGGATGGTTCAACTTCTGCAGGAATTGCTGCGACAACTATGGGGTCAATTGGAACTTCTGCTACAGCTAATGGAGGTACTATTGTATCCGGTGTTTTAAGCTTAACCCCTGCTGATCGAAATAATGGCGGTATGGTTACCAACGGAACACAAGATTTTGATGGAAAAAAATCTTTTTATGGCGATATGAACATATACAACACGGGAACTTCAGGCTCAAAAGTTAAGATTTATAATAATAACAACATTTTTACCAATCCAATAGGTACTAATTTAAATGTTGAAGGTTATTTGTCTTATGCAGGTTTGCAAGCCGGAAATTATCCTTTATATAGCACTGCGGATATTAAACCAGGTACACCAGATTATAATGGTACGCCTTCAGTAACTTTTGATAATTTGACAGCACTTCATTTAACTTCTCCTTTAAATTATTTTAATAACAATACAAGTAATTGGTGGGCCTTACTGACTGATGGTGATGTGAAAGTGAATGGTAAAGTAAACACCAGCGGTACTTATACCGGTGCAGGGTTTAAAACACCTACAGGTACTTCTTCACAATATTTAATGGCGGATGGTTCTACATCAACAGGAGCAACAGGGGCAACAGGGGCGACAGGGGCGACAGGGGCGACAGGTCCTGCGGGTTCTAATGCAACGGTTACATTAGCAGCCATTGGGACTTCAGCAAACGCCAATGGAGCTACTGTTGCAGCAGGAGTGTTGAATTTACAACCTGCTACTGCTTCTTTTGGTGGTGTTGTTACGACAGCTGCGCAAACTTTCGCAGGAGCCAAAACTTTTAGCGGTAATGTCATCACCAATGGCAATGTGATTAACTCTAATCCAACAGTCGCAGCAATTGACGCATCGGCACCAGCCACGGCTGCAAATATCCTTACCGGCTATATGACCTCGACCACAGCGGCAGCGGTTTCTATTACTTTGCCAACGGCTACCTCAATTGCAACTGCCATTGGGGGTACGGTTGCCAACGGGACTTCGTTAGAGTTTTCTGTTTACAACTCGGGGGCAACAAATGCCGTAACTTTAGTATTAGGCACAGGAATTACAACGCAAACTACTCCAGTCATTACAGGAAGTAACTCTTTGATTATTGCAGCGGCAGCAAAAATGGGTCGATTCCGTTTGGTGTTTACTTCGGCTACAACCGCAATGTTATTTAGAATTTATTAATAAAATCGAATGTGTTTTAAATAATTTTAAAATAACAATATGAAAAAAATAATAATAACACTTGTACTTTTGCTGTCGTGTATCCTCAACTTACAGGCGCAAAGTAACACAGTATCTCTAGGAGGAGAAGCCACGGGAAGTGGAGGAACCGCTAGTTTTACTGCTGGAGAGGTGTTTTACACTTACAAATCGGGCAGTAATGCTTCATTTACAGAAGGCGTACAGCAAAGCTACCTTGTGCTTCCAACAGCTATTATCAGCGGAGATGCCACGGCATGTGCTGGTTCATCAGTCCAGTTAAGCATCGAGTTAACGGGACAAGGCCCATGGTTTGGAACATTATCTGACGGTACTGGTTTTTCCGGAAGTGATAATCCATTATTGGTAACAGTAACACCGACAACGACTACTACTTATACGATTGCTACTTTGTCTAGCGAAACGGCTATAGCGCGTACTGCAGATATGAGCGGTAGTGCGACAGTTACGGTTAATCTTGCGCCCACTGTTTCATTAGGCGCCTCAACAATTCTGGTTTGCCCTGATACATCTGTAACTATTTTGGCTGATGTTGATGCTCATTATTATTGTAATGCAAATACTTATAATACCTATTACCAACAAATAACGCATATTGCATTTGGTTCAATTGATAACGACACCTCAAATGATCGTTCAACCACTAACATTATACATCCATTCAACGGTTCTACAACCACTGTGGTTCAGCCAGGCCAAATTTATCCGTTAAC
>CANHEA010000027.1 GCA_947459635.1 Flavobacteriaceae bacterium
GTAGAATGGTTGATGTTAACAAAAACGGAGTTCCAGATGAGTTAGAAAGCTACATGGCTAACAACTTTGTGGACAAAGCTAGCGTTGGTTCAGTCATTGAAGGCGCTAACGCTGATATGATTAAGAAAATGATTGAGGATGGTTATGTGGCTACTTATTTTGAAACAGGTAAAACTAGACCTACTCAAGAATCAACAGAAGGAATTGGCTTTATTTTGACTTTCTTGCGTAATAACCCTGGATCTTCATTAGATATCGTGGGTCATGCGGACGAAATTGGAAGCAGCGCATACAATAATAAGTTATCAAATGATCGCGCTAAGAATGTGAGACAAGTACTTATGGATGCTGGCATCGATGGATCTCGCTTAAATATAGTGTCTGAAGGTGAAGATACTTCAGTACTTAAAGATTCTGCTGATGCTAGAAGATTGGTAAGAAGAGTAACCTTCAAAATCAAAAACTAATTAACAGATACATCTTAATAACTAAAAAAAACCTCCGTAACAAAACGGAGGTTTTTTTTTACCTTTAAAATAAAAAATATGGAAACTAGAGATTTTAACTTGACCCAGTGGAGAGGAGCAACAATTGGTTCGGTGAATGAACAATCATCACAAGATGAGAAATTTCAAAATCAAACCTTACGCCCTATTTTAAAACTACAAAATGATTTGTTTATTTCAGTGTTTATAAATCATATCAGTAAACATAAGAATGATTTTTATTCACTTCCAGTCGACAAGAAATTGCAATTTATTGAAAATGCAATTCAGAAAGACATTAAGTTTCGTAATTCCCTAAAAGGCATGGTTATTGGCCTTTTTACAATAGATGAGTATGCATTATATATTCAGAATTCATCCTCCTTAAATAAACGTATGATGAATATGTTGATAGAGCGCCTAAAAAGCCAAGTACAACTTTTTGAAGTGGTTTTGAACAATTAAGCCTAATTCCGATGCATCTCATCTTGTTTACTGAGATATTTACTTCCTTCGTTCGAATTTCACATTAACTTTTAAACAAATCTCTTTTGATATAGCACTAATATTTTGGTCTTTTCACAAATTATTGCAATCAATTTAAACATTCTCGCAATTGTTTGCTAAAATGAAGCAGTTCCTGATTTATATTGAATATTCTTATTATAATTGTTTAGATGATTTGAACAATGTAATCAAATCAATTTCTCTCCATAAAAGCAGATATTAATAGTATATGAAAGAAGAATACTTCAAGTGGTACTCCCCGAATCTCAACCGAGAAATGGAAATGTTGGTTTTTGGCCATGCGGGTTATCCAGTAATTTTGTTCCCCACCTCTATGGGCAGTTATCATGAAAATAAAGACCAAGGACTTATCGAATCTGCACGTTGGTTTATCGAACAAGGGCTTATTCAAATTTTTTGTCCAGGAAGTATAGACAAAGATAGTTTTTACAACAAAAATATTAATCCGTATCATCGTATTCAGAACCATGTCTGGTACGATAAAATGATTTGTCACGAGATCTTAGAACGTGTCAAGAACAATACCTACTCAGGTAAAGTTGCGGTTGCCGGTTGCAGTTTTGGAGGTTATCACGCCGCCAATTTCGCCTTCAGACATCCTGGCTATGTGAGTCATATGTTTTCTATGAGTGGTGCTTTTAATATCAAAAGCTTTATGGATGGCTATCATGATGAAAACGTCTACTATAATAGTCCTGAAGACTATCTACATGGACTCAATGATCGGGAATTGTGGAATATGGATATCATTTTAGGAACTTCCAATTGGGACATTTGTTTTGATGCCAATTTAAAGCTTAGTCGCGTTTTGGCTCAAAGAGATATTCCACATTGGCTTGACGTTCGCCAAGATCAAGAACACGATTGGCCAATATGGAGGCAAATGTTTCCGCATTACTTATCTAGAATCAAATTTTTCTAAATTTCAAAACTATATCAGAAGATTCACGAAAACCTAAAAATAATGTAATCATGAGTAAAAAAATTGGAATATTATTCGGAATGGAAGACACATTTCCTTATGCTTTTATTGAAAGAGTGAATTCTAAAAATGAAAAAGGAATCATAGCGGAAGCAGTATCAATTGATAAAGTCATTCAAAATAAAGGCGGCGAATACGCAGTCATCATTGATCGAATTTCACAAGACGTGCCGTTCTATCGTGCCTACTTAAAAAATGCTGCCTTAACAGGAACCAAGGTAATAAACAACCCTTTTTGGTGGAGCGCCGATGATAAGTTCTTCAACAATTGTTTGGCAGATACGCTTGGCGTCCCACTTCCTAAAACTGTAATTCTTCCTTCAGCGGAACATCCTACGGACACTACTTCGAAATCATTTCGAAATTTAAAATATCCGATGGACTGGGAAGGAATTTTCGATTATATCGGTTTTCCAGCTTATATGAAACCTTATGCTGGCGGCGGTTGGAAAAATGTATATCGCTTGGAAAACAAAGAAGAGTTTTGGCAAAAGCATCAAGAAACAGGTCAATTGGTGATGCTATTACAAGAGGAAATCGTTTTTACCGAGTACTTCCGCGTGTATTGTTTGGGTGGAAAAGACGTGCATATTATGCAATATGAACCGAGAAACCCACATCATTTGCGCTATGTGATTGACGGTCCACCAGTCGATAAGAAATTATTAGCTACCATCAAAGATTACACCCTTCGTCTTTGCAAAGGTTTAGGTTATGATTTTAATACTGTTGAATTTGCCGTTCGCGACGGAATTCCATACGCCATCGACTTTGGGAATCCAGCTCCAGACGCAGAGTACACCTCTGTTGGTGCTGAAAACTTCGAATGGGTTGTAGAAGCAGCGGCTAAAATGGCAATTGCTGCGGCTAAGAAACAAAAACCAGGTAAAATGAATTTGACTTGGGGAACATTTATCAAAGATGCGGCGGCTGAAAAATAGGAAAAGAATCTAGGAATACGAACTGCCCTAGCCCGGATTGCAGTGAAAATCCTTTCGGGATTCTCCGTAGCGCAGCGAAGGAAAATCTTCAATGAAGCACAGCGGAATTGCCGAAAGATTGCAACGGAAAGCCGGATTAGCTTCTAAAAAAATAATGCGATGAGAAAATTACCGATTTTTACACTTGGAGTTGAAGAAGAGTATCAAATTATAGACCCACACACGCGGGACTTGCGTTCCCATCTGTCTAAAATTGTAGATGGTGCCAAAGTCATTTTGAACGAGCAAGTCAAAGCTGAAATGCACCAGTCGGTCGTTGAAGTTGGGACAAATATCTGCAAGAATGTTCAAGAAGCAGAAAATGAAATCAAGTTTCTACGAAGTAAGATTGTTGAATTGGCTGCCAAACAAGACCTAGTAGTTGGTGGAGCGGGAACGCATCCTTTTTCTCGTTGGCAAGATCAACCGATTACAGACGATCCGAGATATCACAATATTGTCAATGAATTGCAAGACGCAGCGCGATCCAATTTGATTTTTGGTATGCACTGCCATGTCGGCATTGAAAACCGCGAAATTGGATTGCAATTGATGAATCAGGCTTGCTATTTCTTGCCTCATATTTTTGCTTTATCGACCAACTCTCCATTTTGGGAAGGTCGACAAACAGGCTATAAATCATTTAGAACCAAGGTTTTTGATAAGTTTCCTAGAACGGGTTTGCCAGAGTATTTTGATTCTGTGGCGTCCTATGACAACTATTTAGAAACCTTAGTCAAAACGAATTGTATTGACAATCCAAAGAAAATATGGTGGGATTTACGTTTGCATCCGTTTTATGATACGATTGAATTCCGTATTTGCGATATGAGTTTGACCGTCAAAGAAACGATGTGTATTGTCGCGATTATCCAAGCTATTGTTGCCAAATTACACAAGTTGACGCAACACAATATGAGCTACAACATCTACAGAATTGCCTTGATTAAAGAGAATAAATTTAGAGCGGCACGTTACGGTATTGAAGGAAATATGATTGATTTTGGATTGCAAAAAGAAGTCGAAACCAAACTGCTTGTTTGTGAATTACTTGATTTTATTGATGATGTCGTAGACGAATTGGGCAGTCGTGAACAGATCAATTACGTTCATGAAATCATGAAAAACGGAACTGGCGCGGACAAACAACTCGCCGTTTTTAATCAAACCAAAGACTTGTCAAAAGTGGTCGATTTTATTACTTCTGAGTTCACCAAAGGATTGTAATAGAAATAATTATATATTTGTACAACCAATTTCTGTTTTTAAACCTAAGAATATGAATGAACATACGATAAAAATAGCCATTTTAGATATGTACAATGGTGAGCCCAACCAAGGGATGCGCTGTATTATTGACATTATCAACAGGTTTAATCAGATTGTCACTTTCAAAATTTTCGACGTTCGACGAAAATCAGAATTTCCTAATGTAAAAGATTTCGATATTTATATTTCAACTGGTGGACCAGGAAATCCACTGGAAGGCGACGGCATTTGGGATAAGAGCTACTACGAGTTTATCGACCAATTAACAGTTTGGAATACAGAAAATGAAATAAAGAAACATGTTTTGTTTATTTGTCACTCTTTCCAAATGGCCTGTAAACACTTTGGTCTAGCGGAAATTACAAAAAGAAATGATACTTCATTTGGAGTGATGACCGTTCACAAAACAAAAGAAGGTTATAATGATCCGATTTTTGAAGGTTTAGCGGATCCTTTTTACGCGGTTGATTCTCGAGATTATCAAGTGGTTCAACCTAAATTGAGTGTGTTCTCGGACCATGGCGCTAAGATTATTTCCTTAGAAAAGATTCGCGATCATGTGCAGTTTGAACGAGCCATTATGGCCGTGCGATTTACACCTTATTTTGTCGGGACGCAGTTTCATCCAGAAGCTGACCCGCTAAGCTTTATTGCTAATTTGAAAAAAGCCGAAGCTCGGGAAAAAATCATCATCCTAAAAGGTAGAAAGAAATTCAGAAATATGCTGGAAGATTTGCTAGATGAAGACAAAATCTACAAAACCAACGAAACCATTATTCCTAATTTCCTTCGTATCGCTATTAATGACATATTGAAAACCAAAAAGATTCTTTCTAACTAAGTTTCGACTTTTCAATTATCAATCATTTTTTTTATTGCTATTTTACTCGAAATTTATTCGATTCATTTCTTTATTGCATAAACTATGATTTCAAAATACAGACAACTTTTCAACGACAGTTTTACCTTAGATAAATACCAGGAATTTCAAGACGATATCGCAGCTGATTTCGATTATTTGCCCACTTTTAGAATGGCGGAAACACCTTTCTTTATTTCAAAGGAATTGAAATCGCAATTGATGGAAGGTTGTGAAGATGTCATTCGATTAATTCAACAAGACAACTTCAAGGAACTGACAGAGAAATCACTTGAACTCAATACCAAAGTTCCCAACGAAGACGAACACACGACTTTCCTTGCTATCGATTTTGGGATTTGCGAAGAAGACGGAAAAGTAATTCCAAAACTCATCGAAGTACAAGGTTTTCCTTCACTCTTTAATTACCAGTTCGTACTGTATGATAAGTTCAAAAAACACTATCCTTTTTTAGAAGAACTCACGCCGTTCATCAATGATATTTCTGGCAGCGAGTATCTTAAGATAATCGAAGACGCCATGTGCAACAGTCTTCCAAAAGAAAATGTCATTCTGCTCGAAATTGAACCCGAAAAGCAAAACACCAAAATAGATTTCTATTACTGTCGACGCGACATCGGAATTCCGATTGTGTGCGTCACCGAATTGATTAAGAAAGACAAAAAACTCTTCTACACCAACGGAAATGGCGATTTGGTTCAAGTCAAAAGAATCTACAATCGTGTGATTTTTGATGAATTAGAGTTGCGAAAAGATCTCAAAATGAACTTCAGTTTTTCCGACGATTTAGACGTTGAATGGGCCGGACATCCCAACTGGTTCTTTAGAATTAGCAAGTTTATTTTGCCGATGTTAAAAGGAAAATATTTCATCGAAACCACCTTGCTCAGTGAACTCAAAGAAATTCCAACTGATCTAGAAAATTATGTTCTAAAACCATTGTTTTCGTTTTCGGGTTCCGGTGTGATTTTTCACGTAACCAAAGCAGATATTGAAGCAGTTACGGAAAAGGAATTGTATATTCTTCAGAAGAAAGTCAATTATATTCCCATCGTGCAATCGCCAGACGGTAAAGTAAAAGCAGAAGTTCGCGTACTTTGCGTTTGGAAAAAAGAAGACAAAGCGCCGACGTTATTATGCAATTTGGTTCGCTTGAGCCGAGGTGAAATGATTGGCGTAAAGTTTAATAAAGATAAAGATTGGGTTGGCGGAACTTTGGGCTTGTTTGAAAGATAATTTTCAGGAGCAAGTTCCTGCTGTTCGTTATATCTTTTTCCCGCTAAAGAAGCGAGAAAAAGGATGCTACTACCATCAGGGCTAGGGCATCCTATATAATATAAGCCTAATGCAAATTTTTAACTTCCGCTTGTGCTACAACCGTAGCAAAATCTTTCACCAAACGATCGGCGTAATCATCAAGCAATGACAATACGCGTTCCTTACTGCCTGATTTCACAATCAATCCAGCATGATAATCTAGCGGCACACGAAAACAAACTTCTTCATCAGAAAATGACGATAAGTCTGGATGCTCGTATTTGGAAAGCGTGAGTACAATTCCAGCATATTCTTTTTTCACTTTTGGTAATTTGTATTCTATTCCTTTAGCCAAAGCATTTTCGATCGCTGCCCATTCCGCCCACAAATTGATGTCCGAAGCTGAAGCCACCATTTCGGCTAGATGCGCCCCGCCTACTCTAGAAGACGTTTCTAAGAAATAGATTTTCCCATCATCGTCACACTTGATGTATTCCGAATGCGCAGCTCCATGTTTCAAACCAAAACCTTTTATCACTTGCTCATTGACTTTCTTGATGGCTTTATCATCTTCAGAATTGTATTCGATATTGGCGCTTCTAAAAATACCGCCACCTTGCGAAATTTCCATAGGAGTTGCTAAATATCTCGAAGTGATACTGAACAAAATTTCACCATCTAAAATCAAGCTATCACAGTGATATACAGATCCTGGACGAAATTGCTCCACCAAATATTTAAAGCGATTGTTGCCCATTTCGTTGATGTGCATCCACAAACTTTCTTTGTCATAAATCTTAATAATTCCAGACGCAGAAGCTTCAGAACGAGGTTTTAAAACCCAAGGTGCCGGCACCGTATCGGCAAAAGTGTTGATATCGTGATCATTAAACAACGACGCAAATTTTGGATTGGAAATACCGCAACTTTTAGCACGCATACGCATCGCTAGTTTATCGCGGAAATAGCGACCGGTAGTTTGACCCATTCCGTCGATGCGCAGGTTTTCTCTCAGATAAGTCGCTTTCTCCACGTCAAAATCATCCAAAGCTACAATCGCATCTATTTTGCTATGTTTCATCAAATTACTCACGCCGAGTAGCAGATGTTCCAAATTCCAGTCGACGTCTTGACCTTCCATAAAGAAAATCTCGTCGATATATTCTACCGGCCAAGATTTATCTCGCAGTTTTTCAGACGTTACTAAATAGACTTTATTTCCCAATTTTTTCAAATTGATCAAAAAATCAGCACCTTTAAAATAGTTGGAAATACAAACGAATGTTTTTGGAGATTTATTCATAGCTTATATATTTTCAATAAAATGAGTTAGTAAATGCACGCCGTAAGCAGTTGCGTGTTTGCTTTTTGCAAATTCGTCGTCACCAAAAGCGACACCAGCAATATCAAGATGCGCCCAAGAAGTATGACCTTCAGTAAAATGTTCTAGGAACTTCGCGGCAGAAATTGCTCCTGCCACAGGTTTGCCACTATAATTCTTAACATCAGCAATATCACTTTCGATATCAGATTTGTAAGCATCCCACAACGGAAGTGGCCACAACCGCTCTCCTATTTCATCTCCAGAATGCTGCAATTGTTGAGATAATATTTCATCATTGGTAAACAAAGCAGCACATTCATAGCCAAATGTTCCGACAGAACTTCCGGTCAGCGTGGCAATATCAACGAGAATTTCTGGCTTGTAATTTTTAATCATAAATGAAATTCCGTCAGCTAATATCAAGCGACCTTCGGCATCTGTATCGATAATTTCAATCGTAGATCCGCTGTAACTTTTGATCACATCGCTGGGCAAAAAAGACTTGCTATCGACAGAATTTTCACAACACGGAACAATCGCGGTCACACGAACGGGTAATTGCAAATCGGCAACTAATTGCATGGTCCCCAATACTGCTGCAGCGCCAGCCATATCGCATTTCATATGCAACATACCTGAAGTCTTGATGTTGAGTCCACCGGTGTCAAACGTGATGCCCTTGCCTACCAATCCGACATGTCTAATTTTCGGAATATCGGTCTCAGGAATATAATCCATGATGATAAATTGTGGTTCTTTGTCACTTCCTTTTCCAACTGCAATAAAGGCGTCTAAACCTTCAATTCTAGAAGCCTCTCCATCTAAAATCCTTGTGCTAAATCCGTAAGTATTGCCACGCTCGATGGCCCATTTTGATAGATAGGTTGGTGTTACATTGTTGGGCGGTAAGTCAACCAAATATAAGATTTCGATTTGCGCTTTAGCAATTTTAATGGCACGCTTTACTACTTCTGAATGATCTGTCTTAGAAAGCAAGGCAAGTTCAAATTTTGGATCTAAAAAGGCGTGATTAACTTTCTTTTTAAAGTGACCCAAGTTATAAGTACCTAAAAACAAGCCAGAAACCGTCGCTTCAACTTGCTGCAATGTAAATACTTCTGGTATCACCAATGCTACATTTTTTCCAAATGCATCTTTTTCTTTTGAGGCAATGCGTCGGGTAATTGTCTTGAGTGATTTATAATCAATCTTCTTCCCTAAGCCAATGAAAATATGAACGCAATCATATTTCTCTGCCATATAATAAGTGTCTTTCTTTCCGTAAAACACTTTGGAAGAAACCGCTACACCGTGAAACTCGATAGGCACCAAATTCTGTGGGCTAGTTTCAAAAACCGGAATCAATATTACCCCTGTAAAACCTTCTAAATTGGCTATGTTTTTCGTTTTCATCTAATTGTCTTTTGTATTAAAAAATAACCATTCTATCGCTTTTGGGAACTCATCACTCCAGTAGGTTTCGTTGTGTTTTCCCAACATATTGATGCTTAGATTGATCTTCATTTTGCTGGTAACAAATTCGTTTTTAATCATATTCTTTTTGAACTTCTTTACATGTTCAATCATTGTAGCGCTTTCGTCCCCGCCTGCATACAAATATATCTTCGTATCGCCAGGTTCTGAAAAGTCGATGTTATTAAAATCCATTTTTGGAATCACCCACAATGATGGTGAAAAAATCATCAGCTTTCCATAAACTTCCGGATACATCAAACCAGAAAAAATACTCACCAATCCACCCATCGAGCTTCCTCCTATCCCCGTAAATTCACGTTCGGTCTTGGTCCTGAAATTCTTATCTACAAATGGTTTTAGCGTATCAGTAATAAAACGAATGTATTTTTTTCCTTGTCCAACGCCAAGTAACGTCTTTCCTACATTGTATTCTTTGATTCTATCTTGCTCTGCATGTTCCACCGCAATAATGATGATTTTCCCAATTTTATATTCGGACATTACCGCCAGTTTTTTGTCGATTTCCCAATTTCCATATTTCGCTTTTTCATTGAATAAATTCTGCGCATCTTGCAGATACAAAACCGGATACGTTTCAGTCGACGCTTCGTAATCATGCGGCAGCAAAGCCCAAATTCTTCTTGTTTTATTAAGTTGCGGGATTTCAAATTCTTCTGAAATCAAATGTACTTTCGGCAGGAAATTCGGTTTAAAAGGCAACCAGTTTTTTCTCCATTTATCAACGTGTTCTTTGCGAACACCACTATGTTCTTTGCAAACCCGATTTTCTGTTCTGTTGCCGTACTTATCTATTTCTACTTCACTCCAATCGCCTTTGGTAAACTTATACAATAACTCTTCCGGATAATTAAAGTCACTTTCAAATTTGAAATGATACAAACCATTGCCAATTTTATCCATTTCAAATTTAGGATCTTGCGTATGCCAATTATTGAAATTTCCAGAAATATATACCGGTCTCGCATCATCTTCGTCCGTCGTCAGTAAAATATTGAGTTGAGGCTCCGGAATCTCAGTTGCTGTTTCTTCAGCAGTTTTATTTTTATTGTTAATCATAGTAATACGAAAAGTTCCTTAGTTCAGTAGGTTTAAGAAGTAAATATAGTTTTTTGACTTATTAATTAAAAGAAACTCGTCAAATAAAAACTAAGAATTTTTAGATTGAAATAAATTGAACTCGAATCTTAGCAATGTTGCAATATTTATAGAAAAATTGCGCATAATTATTCCAATATAATAACAAAATCTGCCTGAGATAATAGCATCCCAGACAGATTAATAAAAAAGCTAAATTGTGTTAATTCGCGTGAAGAACTTCCACTTTTGGACCTGCAGCAACCAATCGTTTTCCTTCTTCATTATTAGTATACTGCTCGAAGTT
The DNA here is from genome assembly GCA_947459635.1 of Flavobacteriaceae bacterium. Lineage (GTDB taxonomy): Bacteria > Bacteroidota > Bacteroidia > Flavobacteriales > Flavobacteriaceae > Flavobacterium. Next base: position 10,584 of record CANHEA010000027.1, read on the forward strand.
TTTGATGTATTTCAAAGCTAGTTCTTGTGCTTTTCGCTCCCAATCCTTTTTGTCTTTATACGTATCTCTTGGATCGAGTATGCCTTCACTTACACCAGGCAAAACTGTTGGAAATGTGAGGTTTAAAAATGGAATTTCTTTTGTAGGCGCTTGATCTATTTCGCTACTAATTATTGCATCGATTATAGCTCTGGTGTTTTTTAGAGAAATTCTCTTTCCTGTTCCGTTCCATCCTGTATTGACAAGATAGGCTTTGGCTCCATGCTCTTTCATTTTACCAATTAAGGTCTTAGAATACATAGTTGGATGCAAAGTCAAAAATGCTTCACCAAACGCAGGAGAAAAAGAAGGTTGCGGTTCTGTAATGCCACGTTCCGTTCCAGCTAATTTAGAAGTGTAGCCGCACAGAAAATGATATTGCGCTTGGTCTTCATTTAAAATTGAAACGGGCGGCAAAACTCCAAACGCATCGGCAGATAGATAAATAATTTTCTTCGCATGCCCCGCTTTTGATGGCAGAACAATTTTGTTGATATGATAAATCGGATAAGAAACACGTGAGTTTTCGGTAATAGTATGATCGTAATAATCTACTTCGCCGTATTCATTAACTATCACATTTTCAAGTAATGCATCTCGTTTGATTGCTTTCCAGATATCCGGTTCGTTGTCTTCGCTCAAATCAATGACTTTCGCATAACAACCACCTTCATAGTTAAAAACCCCATTATCATCCCAGCCATGTTCGTCATCACCAATCAAATAACGTTTGGGATCAGCAGACAAAGTAGTTTTTCCTGTACCAGATAGTCCGAAGAAAATAGCGACATCGCCTTTCTCGCCTACATTGGCAGAACAATGCATAGAGGCCATTCCTCTCAAAGGCAGATAGTAATTCATCATAGAAAACATACCTTTTTTCATTTCACCACCGTACCAAGTTCCGCCGATAATTTGAATCTTTTCTGTTAGATTGAAAAGAACGAAATTCTCAGAGTTCAAACCTTGTTCTTTCCAATTCGGATTGGTTGCTTTAGAACCGTTCATCACCACAAAATCAGGTTCACCAAAAGTTTCCAATTCATAAATAGACGGACGAATAAACATATTGGTCACGAAATGCGCTTGCCACGCCACTTCCATGATAAAACGAACTTTCAAGCGCGTGTCGGCATTCGTTCCACAAAATGCATCAACAACATATAGTTTTTTAGAAGTTGAAAGTTGTTGCAATACGATACTTTTCAAATCATCCCAAACCTCTTTGGTAGTAGGAAAATTGACTTTATCATCCCAATAAATAGTGTCTTTAGTAATGTCGTCTTTAACAATGTATCGGTCTTTCGGAGAACGCCCAGTAAAAATTCCTGTTTTAACTGCGACTGCGCCAGTATCGGTTAACGCTCCTTTTTCGTAACCTTTGCGTTGGTGAGACACTTCCGCTTGAAATAATTCTTCATAGGTTGGATTGTATGAAACTTCATGGTAACCTGTGATTCCCAATTGATGAAGTTCCTGAATGACTCTAATATTTTTCATATTGCTTGTTTTTAATGGTTAGATTTTATGAGTCAAAGTTCTATCTAACTGCAGAAAGTAGAACTGATATTTATCATAAAAATAAAAAACTTACGAAAACGATTTCTTTATTCATAAGGGTTTCAAAAGGTTTATTATGATAAATGTCATTTAAATCGGTGTAGTATTGACTACTTTTGTTTGAGCAAAACACACTAAAATTTAGATATCATGTTCGATTGGTTTTCTACACTATTTTCGCCCAACACCACGCCAGACATCACCCAATCCTTAATTGTTTTGTTGTTAACGATTAGTGTTGGATTTTTTATGGGCAGATTGCGGTTGGGAAATATTTCGCTTGGAGTTTCTGCAGTTCTATTTGTTGGAATTGTTTTAGGACATTTCGGATTTAAGATGAACGCCGACTTACTGGTTTTCGTTCGAGATTTTGGATTGATTCTATTTGTATATGGTATCGGAATTCAAGTCGGTCCATCGTTCTTTTCTTCCTTTAAGAAAGAAGGTTTGCGATTTAATGCACTCGCAATAAGCACTGTGTTATTGGGTGGTTTAGTCACTTATTTCCTATTTGCTTTTACGGATATTTCTATTGAAAACGCAGTGGGTTTGATGTCGGGCTCTGTAACCAACACGCCAGGACTCGGGGCAGCGAAATCAACTTTGCAAGAAATACAAAATCAACTTCCCAACAAAGTCTTTGACGACCCTGCGATTGCCTATGCTATCACATATCCTTTAGGTGTTTTGGGTATTATCTTGTCGATTATTATTTCAAAGTCACTTCTGAAAATTAATCTAGAGACTGAAAAAAATAACTTATTTTCTCAACATGAAATCGATGACAACACCATTATTCATGCTAAATGTCGGGTTACTAATCCAGATGTCGTAGGAAAAAGTATTTATCAAATTTTTAAAGAATTAGAAGTTCATGACATCATAATTTCTCGATTGAAAAACAGTGGTTCTGCAGTGGTTTATTCTCCTTCCTTAGATCACAAAATCATGAAGAAAGATGTCCTTATGGTTGTTGGACTTCCCACAAATGTAGCCAATTTTATCAATAAAATTGGTAAAGAATCGACTGATTTGTTCATCGAATCTGAGCAAGACATTGTAACTAAGAACATATTTGTCACAAAAGCGTCTGCCACACATAAAACGCTTGCGGAATTAGACTTGTACAACAAGTTTGATTTGAAAGTGACACGCGTTTTTCGCTCTAGTATGGAGTTGTTAGCCCATCCTAGCCTTCGTCTCAATTATGGAGATAAGCTGCGAATTGTTGGAAATAAAGACGCCATTGCAGAAATAGAGAAAATCATCGGAAATTCAGAGAAAAAATTGCTAGAACCTGATTTCTTATCGCTTTTTGGCGGGCTAATTGTCGGGATCATAATTGGTTCTATTCCGATATTCATTCCAACATTACCGGTCCCCATTAAACTCGGATTTGCGGCTGGACCTCTATTAACTGCTTTATTTATTAGCCGTTATGGTGGAATTGGCGTGATTCATTCTTATATTAATAACGGCGCAGTTTACTTTATGAAAGACATGGGGATTTGTATGTTTTTCGCAGCAGTTGGGATTCACGCGGGTGAAAAATTTTATGCAAACTTCGTACACTTCAATGGTTGGCTTTGGATGTACTATGGTTGTTTTATCACATTGATTCCGTTGTTATTTATGATACTTGTCGGAAGATTTGCGATGAAACTCAACTTTTACCAACTCGTTGGCTTAATGAGCGGAACCTATACTGATCCCGCTGCCTTGGCTTTTAGTACCAAATATCTTGATTCTGACATACCAACACAATCTTACGCAACAGTCTATCCTTTGGTTACTATCTTTAGAATTTTTGTTGCGCAGTTGTTGATTCTGATGCTCGTGTAGAAATTAGTCATCATCGCTTTCTTTATTGCGATCCTTGCCTGATTTGTTATATTCCATCACCGCATTTTTATCCATTGTAATTTCGTCTTCATTGGCACTTCGATGGCAGCGAACGCAATTGGAAATGTTTGAAATGCCTTCTTCACTGTGTTCATTTCTAATTGAATTTGATGAATGCTCATGACAGCCAAAGCAAGTATAAGTTTTGAAATTGTTTTGATTATGACAGGTCTTACAATCGGTATTATGATTTTGATCTAAGACGAAAAAACCACTGTGATTGAATGTCGACGGTTTCCATTGTTGCAAACCATGACATGAACTACAAGCAGTTGTAGCAGTTGAATGAAAATTGTCTTTTGGACTTCGATGACAAGCAACACAATTGTTTCTAGATTTTTCATTAATCGATAAGTGATTAAAAGTGATTCCGCTGTTCCAACTTCTGGTTGAATGACAACTTGCACAAGAAACCGAAACTTGACGATGTAATGTCGTATTTGGCTGATTGTGGCACGTCACACATTGACTACGGTTGTTTTCTGACAACAGAATATGATCAAATTTACCAATAGCCGCTTTGGCATTGATGCCTTTATGGTCGGTATGACAGGAAATACAACTTTGCGAATTTAAATTAGTGTGAAAAGACAATCTATTAGTAGACGAAGCTGTAGCGCTTTTGTTTTTGGTTCCAATCTCATTGATTTTGTGACAACTGATACAACTTTCATCAGGCGTTCCTGAGCCAATGGCATGACACGCCAAACAGTTGTTCTTCAAATCGGAATGCGCTTCGTATAAGTTGCCTGGCGACAGCATTTGATGTGGAAAAGCAATAACAATCGCAATAATGGCGACGGTAATTAAAAGAAAAATATATTTTGTTTTCATCAGTTAAAGAAGATTACCGAAACAATATGAATTAGTGAGAATAACGCTAAGAAATAAGTAATGGGCAAATGAATGGTTCTCCAGTTTTTCATGGTATCCATGCTGACCGTGTCCCAAAAAATCTCTTTGGATATCTCCTCGGGATTAGCTCCAGCATTTTTGAGCTCCATTTTTCTTTCTCGCATAGTCTTGCTTGCTTCTTGCAAAAGGTGCTTGCCCACTAATCCGCTCGCCACATTAATAAGCAGTGCTCCGATTCCCAGCCATGGTAATATCGCATGGATGTGAACTCCAGCATGCACTAAGATCATTATCGAACCTGACAAAGCGAAATATTCATGGTAATCTAACAGTACTTTTGGGGTTCCGAACTTGATTACTTTTCTTTTGTTTAAGGAATACATGAAAGAAATCAAAATGGTGAAAGTTCCTAGATAGCCCAAGTACTTTCCAATAAATACCAAGCCGAAATAATGTAAGATGAAATCAATAAAAATGGCACCAAAAATCATCGTTGCATACCAGGAAATAAAAGGAATAATATTTTTTAGAATAACGCCGCTTTTCATACTGTTGGTTTTAAAATTTTTCTTTCAATCTTTTAGAAAACAAAAAACCCAAAATAAACATTGAACTAGATTGGTTGTTTATTTTGGGTTTTTCCATATTAATTGAATTGGTTAATCGTCGTCTTCCACTGCGCCTTCACCTTGACTGGCCCCAACTTGATTGACTGCATTAGCTCTAATTTCAGTATGTCTTACTTCTCCACCTGTAGTTCCGGTTTGTTTGCCAAGAAATGCAGCCCCAAGACTGATAAGTAAAACGACATAAGTAACGAGTTTTGCTTTGCTATGATTCATGATATTAAGTACCAGACCAGCGATAGAAAACGTTCCTAAGATGTAGAGTACAATAGCTAATTTTTCAGCCATTTCTTCATGTGTGTGGATTACTTGATCGCCTACATTTGGTAAATCTTCAACTGCTTCTTCTGCTCCTTCCCCAGTGTACATAGAAGCAAATCCAAAAATTGCAGAAATCACAAAAAGGACATATGCAATATTGATAGCGGTTTTGTTCTTGAAAACCAATCCAGATACTAAAATTCCCAACCCAAAAATCGTCCCGATTATTGGAAAGTGGTTCACTACTAAATGCCAGTGTGCGTCGTTCATAAGATTTTGTTTTTAATGGTTATGTTGTACTAAATTAGTCATTCTTGCTTCATAAATACCAGATAATTGTTGTTTTCTGTTGAAAAGGTGTGAATTATACAAGCATTAGTTTTAATTTGACAAAACTATCAAGCTAGCGAAACACCAATCAGTGTCCCTATTCCGAAAGTAACCGCCGCCGCCGCAAGTCCAAATGCCACCTGACGAAATCCAGAAAACCAGATATTCTTGCCAGTTAGTAATGTAATCGCAGCACCTATTCCGAACAATCCTACCACCGAACTGGCAATACTCAACAAGATGGCGTTTCGTCCGTCTAAAATCATAAATGGATATAGTGGAATGATTGCGCCCACTGCAAACAACAAGAAGGAAGCAATCGCCGCTTCCCATGCGGAGCCACCTAATTCTTCTTTGTCAATTCCCAATTCTTCTGTAATTATGGCATCTATGGCAGTTTCTGGATTTTCAAATGCCTTATCGGCTAGTTTTTTTGCTTCAACCATACTCATTCCTTTGGCCTGATATAACAAAACCAGTTCTTTCTTCTCTTCTTCTGGAGATGCTTCTAGTTCTTCCATTTCCAAATCAATTTGGCGTTGATTCAATTCTCTTGAACTTTGTACCGACAACCACTCGCCCATCGCCATCGAAATCGCTCCAGCCAATAAACCGGCGATTCCAGTTAGTAAGATAGTACCATTAGATACAGCAGCGCCCGCAACGCCCATCACCAAACTCATATTAGAAACTAGACCATCATTTGAACCTAAAACCGCTGCGCGTAAGGCATTTCCGCCTACGGATTTATGTCGACTTTCAAACTTCGACAATAATCCTCCTGATACATTTAAAGCCGCATTATTATTGACGGCTTCGATAATATTAAGGTGATTGTGTTCAAATCCGGTTGGTTTTTCGCCATGCTTTAGTTTGTTCTGGATGGCATGAACGGCAAACTGTTTTTCAATGCTGGAAAGGTTGCTAATGATAGATGAATAGCCAAATATTTTGCCCAATCTTAACTGAAATTTTGCTCTACCAGACGGCGCCAGCATAGGAAAATTTGAGTCTATTTGATGCACTTTGTCGAGCATATGTTTCGCATGATTTTTTTCAATATCAGCTAAACTTTGAAGTACTCGGGAAAGGTTTTCATCTGATTGTATCGCAGCAATACTGTCATACAAAAAGGCAGTATCAACTTCGGTTTGTAATTGTTCTTTCAACTTGGCTAAATCCATAATTTAATATTTTGATGTATTAAAAGTATAAATTTAGAACAAAAATCTGCGGTTCACTACCTTAAAGTGTCCTTAAAAAATTCTAGATAGACTGTCGTGCCCTTTTTTTCCTCACTATCTATTGAAAAACCTATTTCCAATAATTCGCAAAGTCGATTGACGATCGACAGCCCTAGTCCAACACCTTTTATTTCCGGATGATTGTAGGACTTCGCGCGATAAAAAGGATTCACTACTTTATCAACGTCATCTTGAGAAATACCAATTCCGGAATCAGAAATAACGCAAACTAAATGCTCCGTATCCTCGATAAATTTAATATTAATTTCGCCACCATCATTCGAATACTTTATCGCATTTGAGATCACATTACCGAGAATAATTCCAACCAAATAGTCATCCGATTTTGTGTAATATTCCTTTTCTAAGAATGTCTTTATTTTTAATTTTCTATCTTTAACGCTTTGAGAATGAAGCGCTAAAACATCTAAAATTAAAGCATTCAAATAAACTGGATTACTCTTAATTTCTAATCTCTGATTTTCAAATCTTGCCAATAGAAGGAGCTCATCAACGAGTTGATTTAGTCGATCAACTTCTTTGACACAAAAAGCAATTTTCTCTTCATATTCAGCTTGCTTCCTAGGTTTTCTAATCAAGATCTCCAGCGTACCTTTTAACACTGCCAGCGGAGTTCGCAATTCATGAGAGGCATCCGAAGTAAACTGCTTTTCACGTTCGACAGCACTTTCAATTCGATTTAATAGATCGTTAATCGTTTTGGAAAGCACATACAATTCGTCTTTTTTTTGCGGCAATGCAATTCGATCCTTAAGATTATCTCTCGTAATTCTGCTCGACGTTTCAGTGATGATCTTTACGGGCTTGATACTTCTCCCCGCAATTAGACGAGCAATAAAGAAAAGCACAATCAAAATCAGGGGAAATGAAATTAGAAGAATATCCTCTAATTTTTGTAAAATCACGATGCTATCCTCTAACGACATTGCGATAAACAAATAACCGACTTGCTCGTTCTTGTCATAAATAGGCACTTGAACTTGTCGGATTGGCTTCTTGTTGAGATAAGTGTCGATGTATTTATTGTTATGGGACTTTGAATACAAATGCAACTGCAAGCCTTTTAGATTGGGCGATTTGTCTATAAGTTCATTGTTGCAATCTAGAAACTGAACAAAAACAGGATTAACATTAACGGTAACATGCTCACGAGCCCGCCATCTATCTACCTGCAAAAGATAGGACTTTTTCATGTCGATTTCAATGTCTGCTACGTGTTTCTTTATTTCCTGTTCAATATTGTAGTTAATGTGATTATTGACATTGTGTAGGATGATTTGAAATAAAACAAAAAATACAATAGAAATAAGCAAAGCAGTGCTCAGAATATAATTGAAAGCAATTCTATTTTTATACGAAAATGAAACCATATTTTAGTTTATTTCATTAGCCATATAGCCTACGCCTCGAATGGTCCTGAAGAGTTCTTGATCTTTATTAAGATTTAGTTTTTTGCGGATGGCATTCATAAAAACATCGATTACGCCAGTGTCATAATCGAAATGAATGTCCCAAACGTCCTCAATGATTTGGTTTCTCGTGCAAACTGTTCCTTTGTTTTTGATCAAATACGACAGCAATTCAAATTCTCTTTGCGTAAAAATCACTTCTTGATTATTCAAGAAAACTTGGTATTTCGAGCTGATAATTTTTATTGGACCTAAGACTAGTTCATCGCTTTCTTTGTTAGTGCGAAAATGAATTCGAATGCGCTCTGTAAGTTCATCAAATGAAAAAGGCTTTTTCATGTAATCGTTGGCGCCCGCTTTCAAACCTTCAATGGTTTCTTGCACCGTATCTTTTGCAGTCAAAAAAATAATGGGAACTTTCGTATCTTTTTTTCTAATGGATTTGCAAACCTCAATGCCGGTCATCTTCGGTAAAATCCAGTCTAGAAGAATCAAATCTATTTTTTGACTTTGAGAAATTTCGAAACCTTTTTTACCATCATTCGCGACCAAAACCTCGTAGCCTTCTTCCTCTAATCCTTCTTTTAGAAAATTAGCAATCCCGATTTCATCTTCAACAATAAGTATTTTCATGATTTATTGAATTACAATTTTTAAACTTCAATAAAATACGCCTCGATCCGCACGAATCATCCTATTTTATCTGTTTAAAAGTATATTACAAATCTATTTTATTTATAACTAAAATAATGCTTAATTTGTAGCATATTAAGGGAACATTAAGTTTAATTTTAACCTTTCTCATAGACCAAAATTTCCAAAGCAAATAACTGTAAAGTAAATTCGAAAAGCATGTTTTTGAAAAAATTCTACCCCTATTTTTATCTTTCCTTATTTTATATACTAGCAAACGTCTTATTGCGATTGATTGTATTATTTCATCCTATCACGCAAGCGCATTTTACGTTCTCTGAAATTTCAAAGATATTCATTCTCGGCAGTTTTTCTGACTTTTTTGTTTTCATCTTAGCCAGTAGTTTTCTGTGGTTGTATTTACTATTTATTTCAAATTCAAAATATCAAAAACCCTATGGTTATATCGTCTTTAGCTTATTAAGTGGTTTATTAATTTACCTCAAGTTTGCCAATACGATTCTCAACGAATACGGAGGTTCTTTACCTGAAATAGTCATTTATTTTTTAAGTATTAAGACCTTCTTTTTCGGCTTGCTACTGTTCTTGCCGAAGTATAGAAAGACAATTCGATTTTGGTTGTTTTCATTTGTGATTTTTCTCTATGTTTTACTTATCATTCAAAACACTATTAGTGAGTTCTTTTTTTGGAATGAATTTGGAGTTCGATACAATTTTATCGCCGTTGACTATCTCATCTACACCAACGAAGTTATAGGAAATATTATGGAATCCTATCCGGTAATTCCCATATTTATCGGCTTGTTTTTCATCTCGGGATTCATCACCTACTTGATCGTGAAAAAGACCAAAGTTTATCTCGACGAAATCCCGACTTTTAAAGAAAAAATTCGAATAGCAGTCCTTGTTATAGCATGCAGCGGATTGTCTTTACTTGCGATTCCATTTTTGGCAGGAAAAGAGAATTCCTCGAATGTTTTTACCAATGAATTACAAGCAAACGGAATTCATAAATTCTATCTTGCTTTCATGAATAGCGAATTGGATTATCTTAAATTCTATAAAACCGTTCCTGAAAATGAAGCGATGGCAACGCTAAAAATGCAAATTCCAAATTTGAAAAATGATGGATTACTTCGGAAAATAATCAGTGATTCTGCGGAGACACCTAAGAATGTAGTTTTGATTACCATTGAAAGCTATAGTGCAGAATTTTTTAAACATTATGGCAACGAAAGCAAGTTGACGCCATTTTTAGATAGCATTGCGGACCAAAGTTTATTATTTACCAATCTCTACGCCGTTGGAAACAGAACCGTACGCGGATTGGAAGCCGTAACGCTTTGTCTTCCCCCGACTGCTGGCGAAAGTGTTGTCAAACGCAAAGACAATAAAAACAAATTTTCTACAGCTTCCATATTCAAAAAGAAAGGTTATCAAGTTAAATATTTGTACGGAGGCGATGCATACTTCGACAATATGCAAGATTTCTTTTCGGGAAATGATTATGAAATTGTAGATAAGAAATCTTTTCAACCCAACGAAATCACCTTTTCAAATGTTTGGGGTGTTTGTGATGAAGATATGGCAAAAAAGGCGATTCAAGTGATGAATGCGGAAGCCAAAACAGGAAAACCCTTCTTTAATCATTGGATGACTGTTAGTAACCACCGCCCATTTACCTATCCCGACGGTAGAATTGATATTCCTGGAAATGCCAAATCAAGAGAAGGTGGCGTAAAATATACCGACTTTGCATTAAAGCAGTTTTTCAATATGGCCAAAAAACAGTCGTGGTATAACAACACGGTTTTCGTAATTATAGCAGATCATTGCGCATCAAGCGCTGGAAAAACAGAACTTCCGTTAGATAAATACAGAATTCCGGCAATGATTTTTAGTCCAAATCATGTAGCGCCAAGACAATACAATAACTTGATGTCACAAATTGATGTTATGCCGACGCTTTTCGGGTTACTTCATTTTAATTACGATAGCAAATTTTTCGGTCAAGATGTATTAAGTCCAGACTATAAGCCACGTGCGTTTATTGCAACGTATCAAAATTTGGGACTTATCAAAGACAATGTCTTGACCATACTTTCACCGAAACAAGACGTAAAGCAATACGATTTGAAAGTAATCAACAATCCAAAATTGAAACCTGAATTTCAGATTTTTTACGACGAAAATAAAATGTCGACAGCTCGCCAAGATTTGGTTAAAGAAACCATTTCGTATTATCAAACGGCTTCAGAAACCTTAAAGAAGAAAGCTTACCAAAAACAATAGCATCGTTAAGACTTAGAATTGTTTCGCAACAGCGACAAATATTGCTGCGGGGTTTCGCGTGTATAAACGCCTACTTTATTGGTGATTTTTGCGTCTTTGTTTAAAACAACCACATGAGGAAAAAACCCGTCTTTATTGTATTTTTCAACGATCAACAAGTTTTTTTCAAGTTGATCTTTGGATAATTCTTCCGCTTCGTAAGAAAAATCAATCTTAACTAGGACATAGTTTTCGCTTGCGAATTCGATAAATTCGGGAGATCTAAAAATATTTCGCTCCAACTTATTACAAGCGTCGCAACGCTCGGGCACCGAAAAAAAGAGTAACACTTTCTTGTTCTGTTGCGCCGCCTCTTTGAGACCAACTTGTAAATCATTTTGCCATTGTTGCGCTGTGCATGTTGGAACACAAATCCAAAGAAACGCGAGTATAAAAAGTCTTGTAGTCATGGGGAAACCTTTTATCAATTCTAGTCAAATGTAGGATTTATACTTAATATACAAATAGATTTGTACATTTTTTTTGTCCACTTTATACTCTCGGGAGATTGCCAAACATTTAGTAACTTAGCCCATAGCAGAAACAATAGCATGGACTCCTACAAAGAAACCTTCGAAACCTGGAATAAAGTGGCTCAAATTTATGAGGACAAGTTTATGTCTTTAGACTTGTATAACGAAACCTACGACACTTTTTGTAATTTAGTCACAGTCCAAAATCCAACGGTCTTAGAATTGGGATGCGGTCCAGGAAATATAACGCGATATGTGGCAGAAAAAAGACCGGATTTCAAAATTGAAGCTATTGACGTTGCTGTTAATATGATTGACTTGGCTCGGAAAAACTGTCCAACTGTTGATTTTAAAGTACTTGATGTTCGTTCTATTGACACCATAAAAAAGAAATATGACGCAATCCTTTGTGGCTTTTGTATTCCGTACTTATCACAATCAGACTTCACCAAATTAGTTGCTGATTGCAATCACTTACTCAACGACAAAGGGTTATTATACTTGAGTTTTGTGGATGGAGATTATGCGGATTCAGGGTACCAATCGGGAAGCAGCGGAGATCGCACTTATTTCTATTATCATAGTATTCGAGATGTCACAGCAGCAATTGAACAATACAGTTTTAAGTTACAGCAGATTACTCCCGTATTATATTCCAAAAACAATAAAGATCAAGAAGTACACACTGTAATGATAGCTCAAAAATGAACGAAAATTGCATACTTGAAACACTGCGATTGCACTTAAGAAGGTTTGAAAAATCAGATGCGGAAAGTCTGTTTTTATTGAATCTTGACCCAGAAGTAATTCAATATACTGGCGATATTTCTTTTGAAAACACTCTTGATGCCCAGATTTTTCTAGCCAATTATGACCATTATGACAAATTTGATTTCGGACGATGGGCAGTTATTGAAAAATCGTCAAATGAATTCATAGGCTGGTGTGGGCTCAAATACACGCCCGATTGCGACGAACATGATATTGGCTTTCGATTATTTAGAAAATACTGGAATCAAGGATTTGCGACAGAAGCTGCAGAAGCATGTATCAAATTGGGATTTGAAAAATACCAACTTCAGACAATTGTAGGACGAGCCAGAAAAGAAAATATAAGCTCTATTCGGGTTTTAGAAAAAATTGGATTGACTTACATCGGAGATTTTGACTTTAATGGAAATGATGGCCTGTTATATATCAAGAATAAATTTTAATCTTCCAATATTTAAATTTTATACTACATTAGCAGTGTTAACAAAAAACTAGTAATCAAAAAAGTAATTCTTAAAATCATGTCAATGAAAAAAATAGCAAACAAAATTCTCGTCTTACTCGCAGTCGCAACTCTTATTTCTTGTGACAAGAGCGAAAATTCAACGGATAACAATGTAAATAATATTACGTACAAAGCTAAGTGGCTAGTCGAGGAGAATGGAGACTATAAATCATTTGAATTTAATGAAAGCGGTAATTATATCATAGTCAAAAATGCGCCTGAAGGATCAGCGACCAGTGAAATTGTTCGCTTTGGTACGTATGAGACTACAGACGACAAAGTACTTAATTTATCCAATTTTGGAATATTAAAGATTCAGAACACAACAGCAAATCGAATGAGTTTTTCGATTGCAACACTTGATAATCCTGAAACTGAAATAAATTTGAACGCACAAAGGCAAGCTGAAATTGCAAATTCAACTAGCACAGATTTACTTTGTAGAACGTGGGAATTAGTGACAACTAATGGAGAAACTGTCGCTGGCACCGACATGGAGTTAACTGTCTTATTTTCTGCTGCAGGCACCTATTTTGTGACTTATTTAAATCCAACTGATGAAAATGATGGTGGGCTAGCTCAATGGGTATGGACAAATTCAAATGAAGATAGTTTATGCTATTCTTGGGATGGTACTGCCCCTGTTTGTAATGGAGAAAATACTGTTTCAATTACGAGTTTGAGTGCAAACACTCTTACAATTGTGGAAAATAGTGATGTATACATATTACAACCTTTAACAAGTGGAAAATCAACAAATACCGAATCCATTAAAACAAAGTCAAAATTGCATTTGAAAAAAGGCTTCTTTAAAAAATAATTTCTATTACTTGTAGACCTTTAATAAAAAAAGAGAAAAACATATGTTTTTCTCTTTTTTTATTAACTAAACCTAAAAAGTACTATGGTGATTTTTTTTGTGAAAATCATAAACAATAACCAATAAAATATAGTTAACTACAACAACCCATTGTATTTTCTAATAAACCATTCGCTTCCTAAAGTTATTGCAACGAGCACTAACAACCAAACAAAATCAATCAATGGTGTTTTTCTAACTATAGCTTTCTCTATCGCTTTATAATTTGGGTTTTCTACTAGCGATTGGATTAATGCATCTACTTGATTCGGCATATAAACTGCGCCTTGTGTCTGAGCCGCCAACTGCTGTAGCTTTTTCAAATCTGGATTAACAAACTGCTTTTCGATATCAAAATCAAGAATTTCGAAAGATCCATTATATACTGTATTGGAATTCAACTCCTTTACCGAAAACTGATATTGCCCAGCGGGAAGTCCATCGAGATTTACCTTAAAGGCATTACTACTTCTCAATAAATCGTATTTCTTATTTTGTTTTGTAAGCTTATTGGTCACCGAAATCGTCAATCGGGCTTTTTCATCAAGCTCGTAATTCTTATTGAAATATTGTGCGGCAATTTCAATCGCATCTCCAGAATTGTAAAATCGCTCATGATTGACCACCAATGATTTTTTGGAATTATTAGAAGATAAATATTGAATAATCTTATCAGCAAAAACATCAAACTTTTCGTAAGACTTAGTGTCGATATGACTTTGCATACGCCATTTCCAAATGTTTTCACCTAATAAAAAAGCGCCTCTTTTTCCTTGGTTTTCCGAAAAGGCTAATAATGGCGCATTGGTTTCAATGTTTCTAATTTTAGAAGAAAGCAAAACGGATACATTCGCGTTCGCCGTAATCGTTCCAAAGGCATTTTGCAATGGCGGAAATTGATCAAAGCCAATATCATCTAAAGCAAATAAATTAAATTGAGATTGAAAATTGCCCATATAATCTTCACGTTGGCCACTCATTTTGAACACCAAACTTTTTTGATATTGGTTTAATAACGCAAAATCTGTACTGACACCAGTGATGATAAAAGTATTTACACCTGCTATCGCATTACTTTCAAAAACAGCTTTAAAATTGCTGGAAGGCTGATACAAAACCAATACGTTATAATCTGATAATGACTTGATTTCGTTAGGTTTAACAATAGTTACTTTTCGCTGTGAATTAGTTTCTATCGCACGTTTTAAAGCCCCAATATCTGGATGATTCAACTCAGAAATAATCGCAATATTGGTCTTTTGATCGATGACTTCTACTGCAAAATTCTTGACATTATTGTAGGTGTTCTTTTCAGATTCTCTAGAAGTAATCGATGCTTTAAAAATCTGCAAACCAACTTGATTGGCGGGAAGCAATACATTCAAAATCGCCGATTTCTTTTCCGGAGAAAATGATACCGTTTGGGTGTTTAAGATCGTATTGCCTTGCGAAATTTTAAAATCAGCCGAAATCGACTTTGTTCCAGCATAATTCAAAAATACTTCTACCGGAAACTTATTCTTGTGGAAGGCATATTTATTGACATTCAATTGCGCAATCTTGATATCTAGAAATGTAGTCGTGTCGCCCAACACCAGCGGATAAACTTTCTTATTGGCATCAAAACTATACACATAATCATTGCCAATCGTTTGATTTCCATCAGAAATCATTATCGTCGGAAATGCCGCATTGCGATAAATACTTTTTAGATTTTTTGCAACTTCTTCGATATTGGTTTGCTTTCCCTTAAAATCAAAAGCAGTCGCCGTTTCAAATTCAGCATCAAAACGATAAGATTGAACCTCAAACTTTTCTTGTAAAGCCGCATTAGAACTCAGTTTTTCATATAATGCTAAGGCAGTCGCATTTGCTTTTAAGTCTACTACAGAACTCGAATTATCAACCACAATCGGCAATGGCGTCTTGATGGTCTCAAAAGTCTTGCTTCGCAAAATGGGGTTAATCAAAAGCAATAAAATGGCAAATACCGATACGAACCGTAAGCTGGCTAATATCCATGTTAGCTTGCTGATTGAATTGTTTTTATAAAAATATTGATAAAATGACAAGCCAGCTGCAATTATCAGCGCTAGTAGAATAAATAAAATCGTTGAGGTCGTCATTTAGATTTAGTTGACAGTTGTCAGTTACCGGTTAGTTCGTTGTCAATATTTTGTAGTACAAATTTCAATTACACCTGATTATCAATCGTTAGAACAGTCATAAACTGACAACTGACAACCGACAACTTCTTAAGTCAGCATGCCACCATCAACATTCAACACTTGTCCCGTAACATAAGCGCTCATATCCGAAGCCAAGAACAAACAAGCATTGGCAACATCTACGGTCGTTCCGCCACGTTTCAACGGAATAGAATCTCGCCATCCTTGCACCACATCTTCATTCAATTTTGCAGTCATTTCGGTTTCAATAAAACCTGGCGCAATCGCATTGCAACGAATGTTTCTCGATCCCAATTCTAAAGCCACCGACTTAGTAAAGCCAATAACTCCAGCTTTAGAAGCCGCGTAATTGGTTTGACCCGCGTTACCCTTCACTCCTACTACCGAACTCATATTGATAATTGAACCCGCACGTTGTTTCAAAAAGGTTTTTTGAATGGCTTTGGTCATATTGAAAACCGATTTCAAATTGACTTCAATCACTTTATCAAAATCTTCCTCAGACATACGCATGAGCAAATTGTCTTTGGTGATTCCAGCGTTATTGATCAATATGTCTACGGTTCCAAATTCAGCGATAACAGCGTCTACAAAAGTTTGTGCTTCATTAAAATCCGCTGCGTTACTTTGATATCCTTTGGCTTTAATTCCCAATGCATTCAATTCGTTTTCTAAAGCCATCGCAGATTCTACTGATGAACTATACGTAAATGCGACATTCGCACCATGTTGTGCAAAAACTTCCGCAATTCCTTTTCCGATTCCACGGCTGGCGCCAGTAATAATGGCTACTTTTCCTTCGAGTAATTTCATTTTAGTTCTATTTTTTAGGAGCTATTCCTGCTATTCACTGCAATCTTTTGCTTGAAAAAAGCAAAAGGATTTTCGTTTCTATCAGGGCTATTAAACGTCGGTCAAATATAACAC
>CANHEA010000028.1 GCA_947459635.1 Flavobacteriaceae bacterium
AACAATTGCGTTTAACAACCAAGTGAAGCAAGGCGATCCGCTCAATTGGAGAGCCGACATCTCGATGTTGAAGTCTCTAGGATACAAGCAAACCACTTCGTTGGAAGTAGGCATACAAAGTTATATTCATTGGGTAAATTCGCTCTAAAACAAGACAGTGACCGCTATTAAAAAAGATATTTGTTTCGTAATTCACTCGCTTCAAGCAGGCGGCATGGAGCGTGTGATGTCGGAGCTATTAAATTACTTTACCGCAAGTAATAAATATAATGTGCACTTGGTGTTGTACGGTATCAAGCGTGATGTTTTTTATGAGATTTCAAATGACATCATTATTCATCGGCCGTCTTTTGAGTTTGACAACTCAAAGCGATTGCTTTCCACGATCAAAACGAACTTTTTCTTGCGAAAAACTATTCAGAAAATAAACCCGGTTGCAGCGCTTTCTTTTGGAGAACGCTGGAACAATATGGTGTTACTAGCGTTGCTTGGCACGAAGGTTCCGTTGTACGTTTCCGATCGTTCGCAGCCTGACAAAAGCTTAGGTAAATTGCACGATGCAATGCGAAAATTCCTTTATCCAAAAGCGAAAGGCATCGTAGCACAAACGGAAAAGGCTTTGGCGATTTATAAGAAAATGTATGCGCATCACAATTTTAAGGTGATTGGCAATCCGATTCGTCCGATTCCAGCGCAACAAATTGCAAGAGAAAATTATATTTTAATGGTTGGCCGATATATCAAGTCGAAACAACAAGATGTCTTAATTGAAATTTTCTCGAAGTTACATGCATCTGACTGGAAACTCATACTAGTTGGCTACGATCATTTGAAACAAAGCAACCAAAAAGAATGGGAAGCTTTGGCTCAAAGACTAAATGTGGCAGATCGAGTTGTTTTTGCAGGGAAGCAATCAGAGGTCGAGAAGTATTATTTATCAAGTAAAATTTTTGCTTTTTCTTCCGCTTCCGAAGGATTTCCTAATGTTGTCGGAGAAGCCATGTCGGCAGAATTACCAGTGGTTTCGTTTGATTGCATCGCAGGGCCAAGTGATTTGATTTCCGATGGTGAAAGCGGCTTTTTAATTCCCATGTCGGACCAACAGTTATTTGTCGAGAAATTACAATTGCTAATTAACGATTCCAGTTTACGAGAGGCAATGGGGAAAAAATCAAAAGAACTGATTCAAAAGTTTGAATTGAACTATATTTGCAGCGAATTTGAGAGCTTTATGGTTTCAAGTACGGAAGATTAAAACAATGGACAACAATAGATTTAGACTCGGAATCATTTTCAATTTTAATCCCAAATGGACGGGCGGTTTGATTTATGTTCTAAATTGTATAAAGATCTTGAACTTTTTAGAGGATAAAGACAAGCCAACAGTTGTAATTGCATACCCTGAGCATTTAAAGAAATACCTTGATGAGGTGGAATATCCTTATCTCGAAGTTGTGGCGCATCAGTTCCCATCGATCTACAAAGGATATGTACAGTCATTTTTAAAAAACAAAAACGTATTTGTACACGATTTGGTCATCAATCAAAAATTAGACGCGGTGTTTCCAATGCATGATTATCCGGTCAAAAGTAAACTCGACGCCAAATTAGTTTCATGGTATGCCGATTTACAGCACATGTATTATCCGCAGTTTTTTACCAAAAAAAAGCGGTTGGAACGAAATGCCCGAATCAAATTGATCTTGAAAAATTCTCGAGACTTAGTAGTATCGAGTCAAGCGGTTAAAGATGATTTCTTACAGTTTTTCAAAGTGCCGAAAAGTTTGAAAATTCACATTTACCATTTTGTTTCTATTGTAGATCAGTTGCCAGCTTTAACGCGAGAAGAGATACTTAGAAAATACGCTTTACCAGAGCAGTATTTTATGATTAGCAATCAATTCCACAAACACAAGAATCATAAAGTAGTCTTCAAAGCCGTAGCGAAACTAAAGGATAGCGAACGAATGCCTCATTTGGCAATCACAGGAAGATTTCCGGAGGAAGCAAATTCAGATTATTTGAAAGAATTACATCAAATCATTGATGAAAATAATTTGAAAAGCGCTATCACATTTTTAGGATTGATTCCACGTGGCGACCAATTACTACTCATGAAATACGCAACGGCCATCATTCAACCTAGCTTGTTCGAAGGATGGAGCACCGTAATAGAAGACGCGAAATCACTACAAGTTCCAGTAATTGCCAGTGATTTAAAGGTTAATATTGAACAATTGGCTGAACAAGGAACGTACTTCGAATCACACAATGACGAAGCATTAGCAACAATTTTAGAGCACTATCCGGCACGGAATTTCGGAGTAGAGCGCTATGATTCGTATGACAGTAGAATGAAAAAAGCAGCCTACGAATTTTTATCTGTTTTCAAATAATTAATACCCATGAATAAAACATCAAAAATATACGTTGCAGGCCACACCGGAATGGTAGGTGGAGCTATTTGGAGCGCCTTGAAAGCTGCGGGGTATGACAATCTCGTTGGAAAAAGCAGCAAGGAATTAGACCTTAGAAATCAAAATGCAGTATTGGAGTTTTTTGCTAATGAAAAGCCTGAAATTGTTATTGACGCCGCCGCCAGAGTGGGAGGAATATTAGCAAACAACGACTATCCATTTACTTTCTTAATGGAGAATATGCAAATTCAAAACAACCTAATTGATACAGCGCTAAAACAAGATGTTGAAAAATTCATTTTTTTGGGAAGCTCTTGCATTTACCCAAAACTAGCACCACAACCACTAAAGGAAGAATGCTTGTTGACGTCTTCACTCGAGCCAACCAACGAATGGTATGCGATTGCAAAAATCTCAGGAGTAAAAAGTTGTGAAGCCATTAGAAAGCAATTCGGGAAAGATTTTGTGAGTTTGATGCCTACCAATTTATATGGTCCGAACGACAATTTCGATTTGCAAACGTCACACGTTTTACCAGCCATGATGCGTAAATTTCATGAAGCAAAAGAAAACAACCATGCAGCAGTAACGCTTTGGGGTTCCGGAACACCGATGCGGGAATTTTTGCATGTAAAAGATCTTGCAGAAGCAGTTGTATTCGCCATGGAGCATTCATTTGAAGACAACCTATATAATATCGGAACAGGTGTTGACCTAACCATAAAATCGTTAGCAGAGCTCATCCAAAAAACCGTTGGGCATCAAGGAGAAATCATTTGGGATAGTTCTAAACCAGACGGAACACCGAAAAAATTAATGGATGTAAGCAAAATGAAAAACCAAGGTTGGAGTGCTAAAATTACATTAGAAGACGGAATACAAGCAACCTATCAATGGTTCTTAGAACATGCAAATAACTACAAAGAAGTAAAAATTTAATTAAGAATATACTAAATTATAAAATGATGAAAACGGCATTAATAACAGGAATTACAGGTCAAGACGGCGCGTATTTAGCAGAGTTGTTACTTGAAAAAGGATATATGGTTCATGGTATCAAAAGAAGATCATCTATGTTTAATACGGCAAGAATTGATCATTTATATCAAGACCCGCATGCCAAAGAAATTAGATTGAAATTGCATTATGGTGATATGACTGATTCGATGAACTTAACGCGAATTATTCAAGAAGTGCAACCAGATGAAATCTATAATCTTGCAGCAATGTCACATGTGAAAGTTAGTTTTGACACTCCTGAATATACCGCAAATGCAGACGGAATAGGAACATTGCGACTTTTAGAAGCGGTTCGTTTGTTAGGACTTCAAAATAAAACCAAAATTTACCAAGCGTCAACTTCAGAATTGTACGGTTTAGTTCAAGCAGTGCCGCAATCAGAAACGACGCCGTTTTATCCGCGTTCGCCATACGCCGTTGCCAAAATATATGCGTATTGGATTACCGTAAATTACCGCGAAGCGTATAATATGTTCGCTTGTAATGGTATTCTTTTCAACCACGAATCGCCTTTGCGTGGAGAAACCTTCGTAACTCGAAAAATTACGCGTGCTGTTGCCAAAATTGCCTTAGGTCTTCAAAATGATTTGTTTATGGGGAACCTAGATGCGCAAAGAGATTGGGGTCACGCCAAAGATTACGTAGAAGCAATGTGGAGAATCCTACAACAAGACGTTGCCGAAGATTACGTCATTGCAACTGGAGTGACAACGCGCGTTCGTGATTTTATCAAAATGGCTTTTCAACAAGTCGGATTCACCGTTCGATTTGAAGGCGAAGGCGTTGATGAAAAAGGAATTTTAGTAGCCATCGACCAAGAAGTATATCAAAAAGCGTTAGGGCATCAAGTCAACGAATTTAATATTCCAGCTATTGGTTCCGTTTTGGTAAAAGTAGATCCAGCGTATTTCAGACCTACAGAAGTCGATTTGCTAATTGGTGACCCAACCAAATCAAAAACAAAATTGGGATGGCAGCCTAAATACGATTTGAAAATGTTAGTCGAAGAAATGGTCGCAATGGATGTTTCGTTGTTCTTAAAAGACATTCATTTGGTAAAAGGAGGACATAAAATCCTGAAACAAGCGGAGTAATTTTTAGAGGAGCTAATCCCGCTTTCCGTTGCAATCTTTGGCGCCACACGAGCGGAGCGAATTGACGAAGTAAACACCGTCGCCAAAGGATTTTCACTGCAATCGGGGCTAGAACTACAAAATAAATTTGATGTTTTTGTTTTCTTACCAGTGCTTTAAAATACCTGAGGTCCACTGGGCTTCCTCCTCTTAATATGCTACGCCAGTTCGCTGCGCTCGGGTCAAATAATCGGGGCTAGACATCCAACAAATAAAGTACAAATTCGCAAGAACCCAAACCCAAAATAGGCATGGAAAAAATAACAAATAGAAAGATCGTGGTCGTTAATCAAGCGACCAATTATCTAACTATTGGTTTTTGTAATGCCTTTTTAGAACGATTTGAAAAAGTAAGCCTGATTACCGGAAGCGTCCACGTTCAAGGCGAAGAATTGAATGGCAACATTGAAATTACCAAAATCAACAAATGGGTAGAACGTCCAGCAAGTAAGAAATTCTTGTCCTACATCAAAGCCTGCTTCAGGATTTATTGGTTATTACTCACTAAGTTTCGCGGCTATGAAGTCTTTTTTGTTTCCATTCCACCAATGGGATATTTACTAAATTTACTTTTGCCACACCGCTTCAGCATGGTGATTTGGGATGTTTATCCCGATGTATTCAAAATCACAGGCATGAAGGAAACGCATCCTTTATATAGGATTTGGGCAGCATGCAATAGAAAGTCTTTCAAAAAATCATTCCGCCTTTTCACCATTAGTGATAAGATGGCAGATTTGGTCGAGGCTTATGTTTCTAGATCTAAAATTATCATCCAACCAATTTGGTCGATTTTTCAACAAAACGAACGCGTTTCAAAAGAGCAAAATAAGTTTATTGCCGAACACCAATTGCAAGATAAATTCATTGTTCAATATTCTGGGAACATCGGATTAACACACAAAGTTGAGGTTGTAGTCCAATTAGCGGAACTTCTAAAAGACAACGAGAAAATTCTTTTTCAAATCATTGGTCGTGGCCCTCGAGTACCAGCTTTGCAAAAAATGGTCGAGGAAAAGCAACTTCCCAATTGTACGTTTCTCCCATTTCAAACCGACGAAATGTTTCCTTTTTCCTTGTCGGCAACTGATTTAGGCATCGTGATTTTAGATGAATTGACTTCCAAAGGAAGCGTTCCTAGCAAATCCTATAATTTGATGAGTTATGGAATTCCATCGCTATATATCGCTGGTGAAGATTCGGAGTTGCACTCCTACGCCAACAAATACGGTTATGCAAAATGCTATACCGAAAGAGAATTGGAAAAAGCCAAAGATTTTATTGTAGCCTTGAGCAATGATCCTCAAAAATGGCAAGAAATGTCAGAAAATGCAATTCAAACATCGACTTTATTTAGAAGAGATAACGCCGACAAGTTTGTCGATATGTACCTGAAAAACAACTCATGATAGCCAAGTTAAAAGATAGTCTCATCAATAATTTGAAAAACAGCATCGGTTGGAAAACCAAGCGCAAAATTGTTGTTTTTTCTGTGGATGACTATGGTAATGTTCGTTTGCATTCGAAAGAAGCACGAGCAAAATTAGACCAAGCTGGACTAAAAGTCTATTCTCGTTTTGATCTCTTTGACACTTTAGAAACCAAACAAGATCTGGAACAATTATACGCGGTATTGGATTCTGTAAAAGATAAGAATGGCAGAAGCGCCGTATTTACTCCGTTTTCACTTCCTTGTAACATCGATGTTGAAAAAATGGAAGCGGATAATTTTCAAAAATATTACTTTGAAAATCTCCCAGTTACTTATCATAAGTTATCCAAAGAACAGCCAGAAGCTTATCATGGCGCTTGGGAATTATGGCAAGAAGGCATTGCCAAAGGGTTTTTAAAACCGCAATTTCACGGAAGAGAACATCTCAATTTATTTGTGTTCAACGATAAATTGGAAAAGAGAGATCCAGAATTACTAACAGCATTACAAAATAAATCGTACACCAGCATCTCAGATGATGATTATCCGACCATGTCCAGCACCGCTGCTCTAGATTTTTGGGATGTCAACGACAATGAAAAACTAAAGCCAATCTTGGTTGAAGGACTGCAACTTTTCAAGGAAGTTTATGGTTATCCAAGCAATTACTTTACGCCGCCGGTCTATCAAATACACCAATCTCTTTTTTCGACTTTAAAGGAAAATGGCATTAAGTACATCGATTTAGGTTTGGTGAGAAAAGAGCATCAAGGTCAGAATAAATACAAAACTTCCTTCAATTATATCGGGAAGAAAACCAACGAAGGCTTGACAATTATGGTGAGAAACATTGTTTTTGAACCAACTGAAGATCGCGGTTTGGATTGGGTGAATTTTACCATGAAACAAATCGAACGAGCTTTTCGATGGAATAAACCCGCGATTATTAGTTCACATCGCGTTAATTTCTGCGGTCATATCGACCCGAAAAACAGAGAAATCGGCTTGCAAACATTGCAAAAATTACTGCAAGAAATCGTCAAAAAATGGCCTGAAGTCGAGTTTATGGCGGCAGATGAATTGGGTGATTACCTTACAAATCAGAGAAAATGATAAAAAGATTCGTCTATTTAGGATATTATTTGAAGCAATTGGATTGGAAGAAGTTTTGGCTTTTTCTAAACTACACCGCCAAACAAACCCATCGAAACAAAATCAGCATCTTGCTAGATGTTTTGCTTTCGGTATTTACCTACAACATTTCAATTCTAGAATATTTTCAATTTCGTTTTTTTGAAAAGAATAAAGAAGAACGGAAACTTTGGGCTGGGACAGGTTATATGTTTGAATACCAACTCAAAATGAATCCCAAAAACCAAAGGGATATTTTAGATGACAAAACCAAATTTTATAGAAGTTACGGTGATTATTTTGTGCACACCGTAGCTGATATTACTGATTTGAAAAAATATCCAGAGCAAACACAAAAGCTGTTAAGTAATCCTTCTGGAAAACTTGTTTTTAAAGTCGCTGATGGTAAATGTGGTGTTGCTGTGGAAATCAAAAAAGCAACTGAATTTACGCCAGCATCCATCGTTGATTTTATGGAAAAGAATCATTTCGATTTGGTCGAAGAGTTTATCATTCAACATCCAAAACTCACGGAACTTTCTCCTTCGGCAGTCAATACGGTGCGTATTTTCACCCAATTGAATGCCAACAATGAAGTTGAAATTTTAGGTTGTCGTCAGCGAATTTCCGTCAATTCCTCCGTTGATAATATGGCGGCAGGAAATTTAGCAGCGCCCATCGACGAAGCGACTGGCATTGTAACTGGACCCGCAGTTTACAGCGATATTACCAAACCTGAAGAGAAACATCATCCAGTTACCAAGATTCCTATCGTTGGTTTTCAAGTCCCATTTTGGAGCGAAACCATAGCAATGGTAAAGGAAGCCGCGCTGTTGCATCCACAAAATCGTTCAATAGGTTGGGATATTGTCATCACTGAAAATGGTCCGGGCTTTATTGAAGGCAATCATGATTGGTGTAAACTATTGTGGCAATTGCCGGCGAAGAAAGGATTGAAAGCATTGTTAGAAAAACACCAATCATAACTATGTATTCGGCATTCTTAAAAAGGGTTTTAGATATTTTGATTTCGTTAGTGGTTTTGCTTTGTGCGATGCCACTATTGCTAGTTGTTTTTTTGATTTTGTTCTACCAAAACAAATCGAAAGCATTCTTTTTTCAAGAAAGACCAGGTTTGCATCAAAAGCCGTTTCATATCATCAAGTTTAAGACGATGACCGACGAAAAAGATGCGGATGGAAAGTTGTTACCAGATAACAAAAGACTCACCAAAGCGGGTAGATTGATTCGAAAATTATCTATCGATGAATTGCCTCAGTTAGTCAATGTGCTCAAAGGTGACATGAGTTTGATTGGTCCACGGCCTTTATTGTTCAAGTATATTCCGCTATATTCAACAACACAACTCCGACGTCATGAAATGCGACCTGGGATTACGGGGTGGGCGCAAGTCAATGGTAGAAATTCAATATCATGGACCCAAAAATTCGAATACGATGTTTATTATATAGATCACGTTTCCTTGGTGTTAGACATCAAAATCTTGTGGATGACTTTTCTCAAAGTAATTCAAACGCAAGGTGTCAATCAGAGTGATGATCGACCTATGAACCCATTTAATGGAACAAATTAAGTAAAATATGAAAATATTAATTACCGGTGTCGGCGGACCAACGCCAAGAAGTTTTGCCATCTCCCTAAAAAAGTACTCTTTTTACAAACGGTTTGAATTGATTGGAACTGATATCAATCCACTTTCGATTGGTTTGTATCAGAATGAATTGTTCAACAAAACTTTTGTAGTTCCTGGTGCTACAAGTCTAGATTACTGGAGTAGCATTGAAAAAATCATTAAAGACAATAACATCGATTTAGCGATTATCCTTCCTGAATTGGAAGTCATGGAGTGGAGTAAACGAAAAGAAACGCAATCCTTGCCATGCAAAGCTTTGATTCCGGATTGGTCGATGGCAGATTTGTTAGTCGATAAGTCTAAAATGACCGAGATTCTAAAAGATATAGACATTGTTCCGCCTTCAGTTACTTTTGACAGAAATCATCAAAATTTAAAAGAAGTATTCGACGTACTTCAAGGCAATTTTTGGGTGAGAAGCACTAGCGGTACCAGTGGTTTGGGCTCGTTGAAAGTGGAAGATGAAGATTCGTTAAAAAATTGGATTCAAATTAATCCCAACGTCCAAACATTTATCGCAAGTAAATTTTTGCCAGGAAGAAATTTAGCTTGTAAAATGCTTTATTATAATGGGAAATTGCTCAGAACCGCAACGGCTGAACGCGTAAATTATATCATGGCGAAAGTAGCGCCGTCTGGGATTACCGGAAATACTTCGTTCGGAAGATTGCTCAATGAACCGCATTTGGTGGAAGAGTCGAAACGAGCGATGGATTTTCTCTTCAAACACACCGGCGCTAAACAACATGGGTTTTTTACGGTTGATTTTAAGGAAGATGAAAACAGCAAACCTTATATTACAGAAATTAATGTTAGACACGTCGCTTTTACCCAGTGCTTTGCGGCTGCAGGAGCTAATTTTGCCTCCGACACAGTGCGACTTTTGAATGAAGATCCGGAGTTTGATTTAAACTACAAAATGTATGAGTTTGAAAAAGACTTGATTTTCCTCAGAGACGTTGATTCGTTGCCTATTTTGATGAAGGAAAAAGAGCTTTTAAAGAAATTGAGCTAATTCAATAAAATATCGAGAAATACCGAGAAGGTAAATGACTTTCGCGGTTTTGTTTCGATTCTTAAATTCAACTTTGTGAAACGCATATTTGACATCTTATTTTCAGTAGTTTCACTTTTACTTTTTGGTTGGTTGATACTACTTTGCTTTATTATTGCCACAATAGAAACGCAATCGAATGGACTTTTTATACAGAAACGAGTTGGACAATGGGGCAAGATTTTTATGATATTCAAAATAAGAACGATCCATCCGCGAACTCAGAAGATAACTTACTTTGGACATTATTTTCGGTTGTATAAGTTAGACGAACTACCGCAGTTTTTAAACGTATTGATCGGCGATATGTCGATTGTCGGCCCTCGACCAGATATTGAAGGATATTACGATTTATTAGAAGGAGAAGATCGAAAAATCCTGGCGTTGAAACCAGGGATAACTAGTGAGGCTTCTATAAAGTATCGGAATGAGGATGCGATATTAAGTCGACAAAAAAATCCACTTGAATACAACGACAAGATCATTTTTCCAGACAAAGTAAAAATGAATTTGGCCTATTTTCACCAGCATACTTTTCTAGGAGATTTGAAGATTATTTATAAAACGATATTTGGTATTTCTGAAAATAATAGTGTAGGATAGTACTGCGTGTTGTCCTATCTTTGCAACCCGAAAAAGATTATAGAAAAATGATTGAATCTAAAATTTGGCTGTCATCACCTCATATGGGTGGTAACGAACAAAAGTATGTTAAGGAAGCTTTTGATAGCAATTGGGTTGCCCCTTTAGGACCAAACGTTTCCGGTTTTGAAAATGATTTAGAATCTTATGTAGGTGAAAATAAAGCGGTTGCTGCATTGAGTTCAGGCACTGCTGCCATTCATCTTGGGCTTGTTCTTTTAGGAGTCAAAGCTGGCGATGAAGTAATTTGCCAAAGCTTTACCTTTTCAGCTTCTGCAAATCCGATTTTGTACCAAGGAGCACATCCCATTTTTGTGGATAGCGAAAAAGAAACTTGGAATATATGCCCCATTGCTTTAGAAGAAGCGATTGTTGATCGAATCTCCAAGGGGAAACGTCCAAAGGCTATTATTGCGGTACATCTTTATGGCATGCCATTTAAAGTCGGCGAGATTAGAGCAATTTCTGAGAAGTATGATATTCCAATTTTAGAAGACAGTGCCGAGGCTTTGGGGAGTACTTACAAAGGTCAGAAATGTGGAACTTTTGGTGATTTTGGCGTGCTTTCCTTTAATGGAAATAAAATCATTACAACCTCTGGAGGAGGCGCATTAGTAACGCCAAACACAGTGTTGAAAGAAAGAACTATATTCTTTGCAACCCAATCACGAGATCAAGCGCCGCATTATCAACATTCTGAGATTGGATACAATTATCGTCTTAGTAATATTTCCGCTGGAATCGGAAGAGGACAGATGGAAATTTTGGAGAAACACGTTTTGTTGAGAAGAAGTATGCATGATTTTTACGTCGCTTATTTTAAAGATATTGAAGGTGTTACTGTATTTGAAGAGCCTACGCAAGACTATTATTCCAACCATTGGCTTTCTGCGATTTTAGTTGACCCGAGCAAAACAAACGGGAAGACTAGGGAGGATTTGAGAATTGCTTTAGAGAAGAAAAACATTGAGTGTCGTCCTTTATGGAAACCGATGCATTTGCAACCCATTTTTGCAGCATGTCCTTATTATGGTGGCGATACCGCTTCGCACCTTTTTGATATTGGACTTTGTATGCCGTCTGGATCGAATTTGGGAGATGCCGACAGAGCAAGAATTAAGGCAGAACTAGATATTTTTTTTAATTAAAAAGATATAAAATCAGTTGGTTTTATTAAAAAATGTTATTTTTATATTGAATTTTTAAAGTCATAGATGAGCAATTCTATTTTTGGTATTATAAAAAATAGTGTTTTAGGGAAACGATTCCATAATATTGGTTACTTGCCAAGATGGATTATTTTTGCTATTGATGTGTTTATTGTACTTGGCGCAAGTGTAATCACATACCTCATCATTTATAATTTGTCGAATTTGCGTTATAACTATTTTGGTATGGCTACTCGATATGGGCTAATCATTTTAGTAAACGCGATTTTTTTCTTGGTCTATAGAACCTATGCTGGTATCATAAGGCATTCTACCTTTATTGATGGTGTAAAACTTTTGATTTCTACCACTACATCTTACATTTTTTTACTAGTTGTTAACTTTGCTTGTAAGACTTTTTTTGATAAAGATATTTTTGTCACGACCGGTTTGTTCATCAATTTCGTTTTATCATTCTTGTTGCTTTTCTTGTTTCGAATTCTTATTAAATATGTATTCGAAAAATACATGCACTTTGAAGATAAAAAGAAGTTAATTAATGCGGTAATTTACGGATCCGACGCCAACGCTATTTCTGTTGCAAATGCTCTAAAGACGGAAACTCCAAGCAGATTTAAGTTACGTGGATTTATTGATAAATTCAATCAAAATAAGACTTCCAAGAGTATTTTAAATCTACCCATTCTTAATCAAAATAAGAAAATTGCTGTTATACTAAGATCTTTGAAAGCTGACGCGCTAATTATCGCTGAAAAAAGCTTAAGCAAAGAAGAAACGATTGCCATTGTCGAGGAATGTCTGGAGTTTAATTTCAAAGTATTTACCGTGCCATTGATTGCAGATTGGGAGGACGAAAAGCAAATTTCGACAAAGGTGAAAAGCTTTGAAATTGAAGATTTGTTGGATAGAAAACCTATTGTTTTAGACACAAGAGCTATATCAACGCAACTTGATGGAAAAACCATTATGATTACAGGCGCAGCGGGATCAATCGGAAGTGAGATTACCCGTCAAATCTTGTCTTTTAATCCACGCAAAATCATCATTGTCGACCAAGCCGAAACGCCGTTGCATAATCTGAGTCTAGAAATTAAACCCTTTAATGACAAAGTAATTTTGCGCTCTGTTTTGGCAGATATTAGGAATAAAGAAGCACTGGAAATGGTTTTTTCTAAGTACAAGCCAAATGTGGTTTATCATGCGGCCGCCTACAAACATGTTCCTTTGATGGAAGAAAATCCGTCGCAAGCAGTGTTTACAAATGTAATGGGAACAAAGAATTTGGCCGACTTATCTCTGCAATTTGGCGTAGAGTGTTTTGTCATGGTGTCTACTGATAAAGCGGTTAATCCAAGTAGCGTAATGGGAGCAAGCAAGCGTATTGCTGAAAAATATGTGCAAACTTTGAACAGTAATTTGAATGCCGACAACGGTCTTGTCAGAACAAAGTTTATCACGACACGATTTGGCAATGTGTTAGGATCTAATGGGTCGATTGTTCCTTTATTTTCTCGACAAATTGCAGAAGGAGGACCATTAACAATTACCCATCCAGATATCATTCGATATTTTATGACCATTCCGGAGGCCTGCCAGCTTGTTTTAGAGGCAGGTGCGATGGGAAAAGGAGGGGAAATTTTCATTTTCGACATGGGACAGCCAGTAAAAATCATCGACTTAGCGCTAAAAATGATACGATTAGCAGGCTTTATTCCTTACAAAGAAATTGATATTAAAATTATTGGATTGCGCCCAGGAGAAAAATTATATGAAGAATTGTTGAATGATTCTGCGAAGACTTTGCCTACTCACAATAATAAAATTATGATTGCACAAGAAATTCAAGAGGATCATGCAAGCATTCAAACCGCGACTATTGCTCTTTTGTTTGACCTTGGAAAAAGTTCAAATGAAGACATTGTCTCAGCGAT
Source organism: Flavobacteriaceae bacterium (assembly GCA_947459635.1). Taxonomy (GTDB): domain Bacteria; phylum Bacteroidota; class Bacteroidia; order Flavobacteriales; family Flavobacteriaceae; genus Flavobacterium. The sequence goes on from CANHEA010000028.1 coordinate 13,584, forward strand.
GAAAAAAATTGTACCTGAATTTAAAAGCATGAATTCCGTTTTTGAAACGCTTGATGCCTAACAACAGTTCTAGATTTTTTTATTTTAATACTGACTTTAAAGCTTTACAACTATATTTGCACGAATCAATTATAAACTATGAAATTTTCAACTAAAGCCGCCTTTATATATTTATTTGCTTCATTTTTTCTTTTCTCGTGTGTTTCGAAAAAGAAATTGGTGTACTTACAGGAAATTGACAATCAAAAAAGTTATGATAGCTCAATTCGCTATGAGCCAACGCTTCAACCAGATGACTTACTCAATGTAATTGTAAGTGCAGAGAATCCTGAGGTGACTGTTCCTTTTAACTTACCGCAAATACAAGGGAATTATCAATTAAATGAAAATCAAACCAACATTAAAACCTATCTAATTGACAATGATGGTTTTATTGAATTTCCAGTGGTTGGTAAAGTAAAGTTGGGAGGATTGACAAGATCTCAGGCTATTAGTACTTTGGCCGACAAGGTTTCATTATATATTAAGAATCCTAGTATTAATTTAAGAATCTTAAATTATAAAATTTCAATTTTAGGGCAAGTTTCTAAACCTGGTTCCTATACCATTCCTAGCGAAAGAATTACATTTTTAGAGGCATTAAGTCTTTCCGGTGATTTAACGATTTACGGTATGCGAAAAAATATTTTATTGATTCACGAAGAGGAAGGAAAGAAGACTTATACCAGAATTGATCTTACAAAAGTTGACATTCTAAATTTAGAAAATTACTACTTAGCTCAAAACGACATTATTTATGTTGAACCTAATAAAACGGTAATCAATAGCTCTGCCGTCGGGCCTAACACCGCACTATATCTGTCGGGATTGACCGTATTATTGTCATTAATATTAGTACTCAAAAATTAAAAAAATATGATGGAAGAAAATACTCCAAATTTTAATGAAAAACAAGAGGATGTATTCGATTTTCATGAATTGGTAGAAAGATATCTATCACAGTGGAAATGGTTTGGATTTGGAATTTTTGTGTGTCTAGTTTTCGCGTCTCTATACTTGCGTTATGCAGTGCCGATTTATAATGCGACTGCAAGTATTCTAGTTCGAGATGAGAAAAAAGGAGGGTTGCAATCTGAGTTGACAGCCTTCTCAGATTTGGGCATTATGGCAGGCGTTAAGAATAATGTCGATAATGAAATTGAAGTTATTCGTTCCAGAAATATTATCGGAGGGGCAATTAAAAAAATAGGGTTAAATATTTATTATACTTCTATTGGAAGGGTAAAAACCATCGAGCTATATAAAGATAAGCCTGTAGAATTTTCTTTTTACGACATCAATGACAGTTTTTACAAACACCAAAAATCGTTTACGCTTAATTTTATCGATGATACCACTTTTGAATTGATTTCAGACGAAGTGAATACTTTAGGTAAATTCAAATACGGTTCTATTATAAATCTAGATGACTCAAAGCTAGTAGTCAATAAAAACCCTAGGACATTTGCCGATTATTCTAAAAATATTCCAATTATAGTTGAAGTCAGTAGAATTGACGATGTTATAGATAGTTTTAGAGGCAGATTAAATGTCTCGTCTTTAAGCAAGAACTCGAGTATTGTATCATTGGCAATTAATGACCCTGTAAAAGATAAAGCGGTAGATTTTTTGAATACGCTTATCGAGGTGTATAATCAGGATGCCATCACTGACAAAAAATTTATTTCTGAAAACACCTTAAATTTTATTCAAGATCGTCTGAAAATTATCACTTCAGAATTAGGTGACGTAGAAAAGGATGCGGAGATTTTTAAGAAGTCCAATGATGTTACCGATATTAATACGCAAGCCGAGATATTTTTACACAATTCCGTAGATTTTAGTAAAGATCTTATCGAAACGGAGACACAAATCAAAGTGGTTTCGGAGATGCTTAATTATATGAAATCTAAAGGGAAGTGGGATTTGGTGCCAAATAATTTGATGACTGTCTCTGACGGAAAAGATGTGACGAATTTTATTGTTCAATTTAATGATTATGTCATTCAAAGAAATAGGATCGTAAAAGATGGTACAAAGAACAATTCAATCGTAATCAACCTTGAAGAAAAAATTGAAGAGCTTAGTGCAAATATTACTTCGAGTTTAAAAAGAACACAAGCCTCTTTAAATATTCGAAAGAAAGATCTTGAAAAGCAGGACAATCTTATTAAAGGTAGAATTTCTGAATTGCCGACTCAGGAAAGAGAATATAGAATCTTGACAAGACAGCAACAAATTAAAGAATCATTGTATCTTTATTTGCTGCAAAAGAGGGAAGAAACGGCGATATCATTAGCGGTAACAGAGCCAATTTCGAAAATTGTAGATACCGCATTTTCTTCTGACTATCCCGTATCACCAAGACGAAATATTGTATTTCTAATTGCTATTATGTTCGGCATGCTTGTGCCGTTTGCAGTGATTTATATCAAAAATCTTTTTGACAATAAAATTAGGAGCAGACAAGATTTTGAAGGTAAATTATCTGCACCTTTCCTTGGCGATATTCCGCAATCTGAAAGTCACGATGAAATCATCAATGCCAATAGCAAAACCAGCTCTGCTGAAGCGATTAGAATCATTAGAACTAATTTGGAGTTCTTGGCAAATAAAGTACCTGAAAACCAGTGTAAGACTATTTTTGTCACCTCTACCGTCCCAAAAGAAGGAAAGACTTTTGTGGCCGTAAATTTAGCTAGTACAATTGCCCTGTCAGGCAAAAAAGTATTGTTGGTTGGGTTGGATATTAGAAACCCAAAGATAGATCGCTACGTGAATTTGCCAGCACAAGGATTGACGAATTATTTGTCTAAAAGTAACGAAAACATCCATGACTACGTTATGAAAGTAGACAACTTTGATAGTTTCTACATCTTGCCTTCTGGCGTTGTAGCACCAAATCCAGTTGATTTATTGATGAATGGTAAGATTGACAATATGTTTGAGGAACTAAAGAAAGATTATGACTACATTATTGTAGATACCGCTCCGGTTAGTTTGGTGACTGATACATTATTGGTGGCTAAATTTGCCGACATTTTTATCTATGTCATTCGCGCCAATTTTATTGACAAACGTCAAATTAAGATGATTGATGATCTTTATCGTCAAAAGAGATTGCCAAATATGTCGATCTTATTGAATGATACACAGTGGAGAAAACCGTACGCTTATGGTTACGGTGCATACGGATATGGCTACGGCTACGGCTACGGGTATGGTGTGGAGCAAGAAGTTGAAAAGAAACCTTGGTATAAGTGGTTTAGCAAGTAATCAAAGCTTAAAAAATTGATTATTTTCGATTGCTGTTTTTAGCGGCTTAAGATCATTTATAAGTATCTTGCTTGAAAATGACTCAAGATGTTTGGAGTGATGTACATCTGAACCTACAAAGTCAACGAGGCCTTTCTTCAGAAGTAATTCACAAGATTTGGTAGCTTCAGCACCGTAATAGCCTACTGTTGACAATAAATTCATTTGAAATAGACAGCCCGCATTTTTTAGTTTGTTGAACTCATTCAAGTTGGAATTATAAAAAGGGTAACGCTCAGGATGTGCTAAAATAGGGCGGTATCCAGCAATTTGAAGTTCAAATAGAATATCGTACAATTGAATCGGCGGGTGGATGTATGACAGTTCAACCAGTACGTAATTCTCCTTCAAGGTTGCTAAAGACTCATTTTGGAACAATTTAGCAAAGTACGGGTCGATCATATATTCCGCTGCAAATCGTAAGGACGTGTCTTGAGGTAGCGATGGTAATGTTTCATTGTACTTTTTTTCAATCAAATCTTTCGTATTATCCCAAACGGTAGTGTAAATGTGCGGCGTGGTTATAAACTGTTGAAAACCAATTTTTCGCAATTCACTTATCAAAAACAATGTGTCTTCAATAGTAGTTGCACCATCATCTATTCCTGGCAGTAGGTGACTATGAATATCGACATAATCAGAAGGAATGACATCTTTTAGAAAAGAATTCTTTTTGAGAAAATGGAACATCGTTGCGATTAAAATTATACAAAATAATAATTACAAATATACTTACATTTTGTTTTAGTTTAAATTTAGTTTATGCAAGGTAAACTATCCAAAAAAAGTATAGTGATCAAGGCTAAATACCTATATTTGCCCCGAAAAATCTCCTATCTATTTGAAGATTGTAAAAGGACTTTTCTAAGCGTAGAAAACTGTAAAGAATGAAAGAAACAATTCAATCTGAAGATTGGAATCTTGTTATAAAAGGACATAGTTCGTTATTTGATCTAAAATTCAGTGATGTTTGGCGATACCGTGATCTTTTATGGATGTTTGTGAAACGTGATTTTGTGAGTTTCTATAAACAAACTGTTCTTGGTCCGCTTTGGTTTTTTATCCAACCTCTTTTTACAACGATTGTCTTTACTTTTGTTTTTGGCAACCTGGCGAAGATGAGTACTGATGGTTTACCGCAACAATTGTTTTACTTAACGGGTATTACAGCATGGAATTATTTTTCAGATTGCCTGACGAAAACAAGCACTGTTTTTCGGGATAATGCTTCGATTTTTGGCAAAGTTTACTTCCCGCGATTGATTATGCCGTTAAGTATTATCGTCAGCAATTTAGTGCGATTCTTAGTCCAGTTACTTTTATTAATAATAATGATGGTGTATTTTGGTTTTCAAGGCGCCAATTTTCATGTAACTTATGCCATTCTTTTTTTTCCGTTTTTGGTTGCATTGATGGCACTTCTTGGATTAGGTCTAGGCTTAATCATTACGGCCATGACTACAAAATATAGAGATTTAACGTTTTTAGTTGCATTCGGAGTGCAACTATTAATGTATGGAACTACAGTTATCTATCCGTTAAGTGCCGCACCAGCAAAGTACAAATCAATTATAGAGCTTAATCCAATGACCGGAATCATTGAAGCATTTCGCTTTGCATTTCTTGGCAAAGGAGAATTTTCGGTGTGGAGCATTAGCTATTCTGTTTTGGTTACTATTATTGTTTTATTTTTAGGAGTAATCATTTTTAATAAAACGGAAAAGAATTTCGTAGATACCATATAATGTCAGAAATTGTTATAAAAGCAGAAAATTTATCAAAAGCATACCAAATTGGACAAATTGGTACTGGTACTATTTCGCGTGATTTAGAGCGATTTTGGACAACCAAAGTTCGCGGTAAAGAAGATCCATTTCTTAAGATTGGAGAAGCAAATGACCGCAGTATCAAAGGAACGAGCGATATTGTTTGGTCTTTGAAAGATATTAATTTTGACATCCATCAAGGAGATGCCGTTGGGATTATAGGAAGAAATGGCGCCGGAAAAAGCACCTTGCTCAAATTATTGTCAAGGGTGACAAGTCCAACGACGGGTCAAATAAAAGTCAAAGGTCGAATCGCCAGTCTTCTTGAAGTGGGAACTGGTTTTCACCCTGAATTGTCGGGGAGAGAAAACATTTATCTCAATGGTGCTATTTTGGGGATGCGTAAAAAAGAAATTACGAGAAAGCTGGATGAAATTATAGATTTTTCTGGCGTAGAACGATATATTGACACCCCAGTAAAACGATACAGCAGCGGCATGTATGTTCGATTAGCTTTTGCAGTGGCAGCACATCTCGAAAGTGAAATCTTAATTGTAGATGAAGTTTTGGCTGTTGGAGATGCAGAGTTTCAGAAGAAATGTCTCGGTAAAATGGGGGATATTAGTAAAGGTGAAGGTAGAACAATTTTATTTGTCAGTCATGACCTTAGTGCCATTTCAACGCTGACTTCCAAAAGTATTTTATTGAAAAACGGTCATCTTCAAATATACGATTATACACCAAAAGTTATTGCTGAATACTCTTTGCAATATAAAGGTGAGCATGTTTATGAGCAATTACCAGTCATAAATAAGCCCACTATTACTAAGGTTGAATTGAAAACATCGGAAGGCGGCATGATTCAAGCCTATGGAAAATCCTTAATAATTTCTCTTGAAATTAATATGCCCATAGATAATTACGAAAATATTGCGCCTGCTATTCAAATATTTGATGATTTAAATAAAGCAGTATTATTGTCGTACATTTTTGATATTGATACCCCAATTTGTAGAAAAAAGGGTGTTAATAAAATTACTTATGAATACACAAACATTCGTCTTTATAAAGGAAGTTATTACCTAAAAATGCATCTAGCGAACTCAAAAACTAGAGAAAAATTTCAAGAATTTGAATGTTGTTCTTTCGAGGTAGAAATGATTGATCAGAAGGAACCAGAATGGGGATGGCAGAATAATGCTTGCAAATATATTGACGAAGGAAAATGGACAATTGATGACTAAAATACAATGAAAAAACTAGTAAAACGGATTGTAAGTAAATCAAAACATATTAACGAAACGAACAAAGCTAGAGCAATTTATAATAAGTATAAAGGCTTTACAATGATAGGTTCGTCGGTATTTATAGATAATTTAATGTTATGCAACAGTGTCAATCATATAGAAGGTTGCATTGTTGAATGTGGCGTTTGGCGAGGTGGAATGATTGCTGGCATTTATGATTATTCTGATAAAAAACGAAAAAGTATTTTGTTTGACAGTTTTGAAGGATTACCTGAAGTCAAAGAAATAGATGGTCAAGCTGCTAAAATTTGGCAGGATGATAATAATGAAGTAGGACTAGACAATTGCAAAGCAGAGGTTACTTTTGCAGAGGAAGCGATGAAATTAGCAAAATCTGATAGCCACGAAATTGTGGCTGGATGGTTTGACAAGACTACGGCAAATACTGAAATAAATGAACCTATTGCTATCTTAAGGCTTGATGGTGATTGGTATGATTCTACATGGGTCTGCTTAGAGAATTTATATCCTAAGGTGGTTGAAAATGGACTGATAATCATTGATGATTATTATGCGTGGGATGGATGCTCAAGAGCAGTACATGATTATCTATCAAAGAATAATTTGCCCTTAAGAATTTCTCAAACAAAACATGGTGTTTGTTATATAGTAAATCAAAAACAAGGAAGAAAACTAAAATAAGATGACGCCAAAAGACTATAGTGATAATTTTCATCATGCTCATTATCGGAATTCAATAAGTTCTGCGAAAGAGATAGTTCCACTCTTTCTAGATTTCTTTAAACCAAAATCTGTTTTAGATGTTGGTTGCGGTCTTGGAACATGGTTGACTGTTTTCGAAGAACATGAATGCGAAATATTTGGAATTGATGGCGATTATGTAAAAAGCCAAGATCTAGTTATCGACAAAGAAAAGTTTAAGCCTTATGATCTTAATAAATCATTTGATTTAAATGAAAAATTTGATTTAACAATCTCTCTCGAAGTGGCGGAGCATATTTTTCCTAAAAACGCTGAAAAATTTATAAATTCAATTTGTCTCCATAGTGATATTGTTTTATTTTCTGCTGCGGTAATCGGACAAGAAGGTACTTTGCATTATAACGAACAAAATAATGAGTACTGGATTGAATTATTTTCTAAGAACGGTTATGAATGTGTCGATTTTCTGAGACATAAAATTTGGAATAATACTAAGATTAGTTGGTGGTACAGACAGAATATTTTGATTTTTATTAAAAAGTCGGAGATAAGTAATTCAAGATATGAATTGTTGGCAAACGAACGTAATATCTGTCAAAATACCTATATACATCCAGAATTACTGAAGCATAAATGCCAGAAAATTAATAAGCTAGAAAAGATATTAAATAATCCATTTCAGATTTTGAAATATTATTTGAATAGAAAAAAAATAGTCTAAAATGAAACGAGAAGAAAATCTCAGACGCTATGAAAAGGCAGTAAAAGTAACTGTTTCAAATAGTAATTATTTGGTTTACTCCTCTTTTCACGACGAGTTGAGTAGTGCGATTGAAAAATATGCTAGCGGTAGTTTATTAGATATTGGTTGTGGAAACAAACCATACGAATCTTGGATGAATGGGAAAGTGACGGAATATGTCGGCTGCGATATTGTTCAATCGAGTGCAAATAAAGTTGATGTATTGTGCTCCGCGAATAAAATTCCGCTCGAAAATGAAAGATTTGATACGATTTTTTCCTCACAAACCATAGAACACCTGGAAGATTACCAAGGGATGGTTGACGAGGCATTTCGACTATTGAAAAACGAAGGATATTTTATACTATCAGGTCCATTTTATTGGCATCTGCACGAAGAACCATATGACTTCTACAGGTTTACGAAGCACGGTTTTAAATATGTTTTAGAAAAATCTGGTTTCGAAGTTTGCGATATTCGTCCCAATGGCGGCGCTTGGGCAACACTCGGTCTGATGATTAATCACACATTTGGATTTTCAAATCCCAGCGCAAATAAAATTGCTAAAGGAATAAAATATATATTCCGAAAACTACGACTACATATTTTGGTCAATAGGATCTTTAGGTACTTGGATTCAAAAGATTTTAATTCAATTAATACCATCAATTATGTTGTTGTTGCAAAGAAAATATAAGGTATGAGTGCTTTGTTATCCATAGTAATTCCATGTTACAATCACGGTAAGTATATTCAAGAAACGATAGAAAGTATTGAAAATGCCAAAGGTAAATATGAAGTTGAAATCATCATTGTCGACGATGGATCCACTGATGCCTTGACAATTTCAAAACTGAGCGAGTTAGTAAAGAAAGGTTACTTTGTTTTGCACCAAAAAAATGGAGGATTAGGAAACGCTAGGAATAATGGAATAAGATTAGCAAAAGGTAAATACATTTTACCATTAGATAGCGATAACACCGTATTAGCACCTTATCTTGATGACGCAATAGAGGTGTTAGAAAAAGACCATTTTTATGATATTGTTTACGGAAACGCGATTTATTTTGGTGACAAGACGGGTGAATGGATTGTCGGCGACTACAGTTTATTAAAGTTTATCCCCAATAATTATATCGATGCTTGCGCCGTTTATAGAAAATCCGTTTGGGAAACACTGGGAGGCTATGATGAAAAGATTCCCAAAATGGGTGTTGAGGATTGGGATTTTTGGTTAAATTGTAGCTTCAATGGCTTTCGGTTTTTTTACTTGCAAAAACCATGTTTCAACTATAGAGTTTTAAAGGAATCTATGATACGTTCTTTTTCGGAAAATGACGTAAAATCAGCTAGAAATTATATTGAAAATAAGTATAAAAATCAACTTTCTGTACCTGATTTAGAATATTATTACGCAAAAAAAATGTTGATAAATGATTCGTTTTTAACCAACAATTTGTCGGTAAAAAAACTCATTAAAATACTGTATTTGAAAGTATTTTCAAAAGTCAATAAAAATAGATAATCATAGTTTTTAGCGCATTGGTTTCAAAGTCAAAATTTTTGAATAACTAAGAATCCATTAATTTAAAATTTAAATTGCAGTTCATTTCTTATCTAATTTTCGTTAAAACATAATCGAAATAGGTTCGGAAAAGATAAAATTGAAAAAGGGGAATGAAAGTATCATCCATATTTTTAGCGAGAACAGATTCCGTCGAATCTTTTGCAATGACCACCAAATGTTTTCAATCTGCTTTGGAGTCAGAACCAGACGTAGAATTCGAGATCATCATTGTCGAATCCAATAAGACGTATTACGAATCGACTTTTATTTATCCAGATTTTGTGAAGGTAATTATTCCGCAAGAGCAATTTAATTTTCATAGATTTTTAAATATCGGAATTCAACATGCCACAGGTGACTTTATAGCGCTTTGCAATAATGATCTAATTTTTCATCAGAATTGGTTTACTGAAATCTTAAAAATTGCAAATCTTCGTCCGGAAATCCTATCTTTTAGTCCGAATGGAAACATAAACACTAATTCACAACAAATTGATTATCAAATTGGCTACAAAGTGATGCAGCAGATTAAAGGCTGGTGTATTGTAGTTCGACCAAAGATTTTTAAGAAAATTGGCCTATTAGATGAAACTTTTAGCTTTTATTACGCTGATAATGATTATGGAATGACATTGAAATATTACAATATAAAACACGCACTAGTCTATAATTCTTATGTCGAACACCTAGAAAAGAAAGCGAAACCTAAAACGGAATTAATTCTTAATGAAGCATTTATAAAGAAATATAACATTCCACAGTATTTGCAAGAGGAGCGATTTCATTATCTCTATTACAACGAAAATGATTTTAAAGATTTTATGAAATTTCATAACAAATGGGGATCATTTAAGCTTTTATATCGAAAAAATAAGATGGCTGATTTGCTATTGAAATATAATTTAGGATATTTTAATCGCTTCTTTTTAAAGCTTAAATTTTAGTATCTTATCGATTTTCTATTTTTAAAACCAACGAAATTTTTATCATAAATGAAGCTTGAATTAACAATTTTATTTACCTATCGAAACCGAGAATTAGAGCGAGTAAAAATTGCTATGGATTCTTTGGTTGCTCAAAGTGATTCTAATTTCGAGGTCTTATTTATCGATTATGGTTCAAATTTGGAGCATTCCAAAGCACTTCAGGAGTTACTTAATAATTATTCTTTTGTTACTTATTTTTATTCCTATCATATTGATCAACCTTGGTCGCGCGCTAAAGCAGTTAACATCGGAATCCAGTTGGTCAAAACACCCTACGTTTTTGTATCTGATATTGATATGATTTTTAAACCAAATTTCATTGAAATTGTTCAACAGTTGAAAGACCCGAAGGTTTCGGTGTATTTTAAGGTAGGTTTTCTTAATCAATCAGAAAGCAAAAAGAATCAGCCTTTTGAGGACTACAGTATTAGTTTTTCAAGCAAACCTGGCGCCCAGGGATTGTCTTTGTTTCCAGTTGAAGCGCTGAAGAAAGTGAGAGGTTTCGATGAGTTTTTGCATTTTTGGGGTGCAGAAGACGAAGATGTCCACAACCGACTTTTACAAGTAGGATATGAGGTTAACTTTTATGAAAAGGAAATTTTGCTTTTGCATCGTTGGCATCCGACCTACAGAAATTCAGAAAGTGATGTCGTTACCAAAAATTTGCAATTACATTCGATTACAAAATTAAATCAAGAGTATTTTGCGTATAAACGCGACAGAAAAGTGCTTACTGCCAATGCCAATAACTGGGGAGTGCCCATATCGAAAGAGGATTATGAAGTCCTAACGAGCACTGACGTAACAAGAGTTATTTTGAATAACAAAGAATATATGTACCTTTTTTTATTTGTTGAATTGCCACGCCTTGAGGATGGAGTTATTGCCGTTGAGTTTAGAGAAGATCCTTTTCAGCATAGTCTAAAATATTTCTTAAAAAAGAAGTTGGGAAAATCAGTTTCGTCATATTACACCTTAAAAGAAATAAACGATTTGGTATTGTTGCATTTAATCTTTTTTTATCCTAATCATTTGTATTCCTTCACTGTTGGGGCTGACTTAAAATCAATTCAATTGAAGCTTAAAAAATAATAGCATCCTTTTTAATACTTTTATACTCTGAAACCATCTGAAATGCCAAAAGTAATACTCCTTTCACAGGTACCTATTCCGTATTCAAAAATTGGAAGTTGGACAACTTTATACAAAAATTACTTAAATGGCAATCATCAAATTGACCATATTGTATGTAAACCTCCAGAGCAATTTGTTGAAAATGTCACTTATGGTATAGTAGAGAGAAGCCTGGTTGAAAAAGGGAGACTTTTTCTCTATAAAGCTGGTCTTCTAGCAAATAATGAGAAATACAATCACTATGTGAGATGTTTGAAAGAAAATATCAAACCGAACGAAAAATATATTATTCAAATTGTTGATAATTTTGGTGTTGTAAAACCACTTGTTGACGCGCTAGTAAAAGAGGGAATTAGAAAGCAAGTCTACCTTCAGTTTTTCTATCATGGATATCCTCCTTTTTTTGGGGATTTTGAAGGAAGATGGTTTTTTGAAGCAATTGATGAAATGGTCCTTTTGACCTACGCTAGTTACCAAGCGCACAAAGACTTTTACAACATTTTACCATGTAAATTTTCAGTTTTGCATAACGGAATTGACAGCGGGAAGTTCTTTAAAGTTAGTCAAAGTGAAAAAAATATTTTAAAAGAGACATTTGGCGCCGCGAATAAAACCGTGTTTTTGTGGTGCTCACAGGACCGGCCGAAAAAGGGAATTCATATTGTTTTAGAGGCTTGGAAACGTGTTTATGACCCAAATAAAAATATGGCCCTTTGGATTATTGGTTGCAAACCTAAAGAAGATGTACCTGGAGTTCAATATTTTGGAGAAATGCCAAATGATGAACTGCCTCAATATTTTCAAGCTTCAGATTGTTATTTATTCCCAGTCCTTTCAAAAGAAGGTTTTGGAATGAGTCTAATTGAAGCGCTTCATTGTGGTAATTATTGCATAGCATCAGCACTGGGAGGTGTTTCCGAAGTATTGCAAAATGGTCAATTGGGACGATTAATTGAGAATCCGCATTTTATTAGTGAATGGGAAAAGGCAATTGTTTCATTCGTGGAAAACCCGACACAAAATTTGCCGTTCGACTCAACATTGTACACTTCGACAAAATGGGCGAATGATATGAATCAAATTATAGAAGAAGCAAAAAAATCGTTTTTATAATTTCCTTTCGCGCACACATTTCTTATAAAAAAGCAATATGAAAATATTAATAGTTGGGACTGGATCAATTGGTATGAGGCATTTAAGAAACTGCCTTGCCATCGATGATTCTACGTCGATCGCGGTGGTCAGTCGCAGTAAGACGCTCATTGAGGAATTTCCTGCTATTAGCGTTTTTGATACAATTGCCGCGGCTTTTATGGAGCAACAAAAATATGATGCTGCCATTGTAGCCACACCAACTTCTTTGCATGTAGAAAATTGTGTTGATTTAATCGAGAATGGTATAAAGAAGATTTATTTGGAAAAGCCCGTGGCTCAAAATCTAGATCACGTAGATTCTCTAGTGGCTTTAGCGCAGGCAAAAAACGTGGCGGTTTTTGTCGGGTTCGATTTGCGTTTCGATCTTGGATTGAATCATGTAAAATCATTGCTTGAAAAAAAGGTTATCGGAAACTTAATCAGTTTTCAAGCCGAAGTGGGACAATACTTACCGGATTGGCGTCAAGGCACCAATTACAAAGAAGGGATGAGCGCAAAAGCAGCACTGGGAGGTGGTGTTATGCTCGACCTAATTCATGAATTTGATTATTTATCATGGATACTTGGCGGTTTTCAAAGAGTTTTTGGTTTCCATAAGAAAATAGAAACGTTAGACATCGAAACCGAAGGAATAGCAGTGAATATTTTGGAAACTAAAGCGGGTGTTTTGGGGGTTCTATCTCTAGATTACATTCAAAAAGCGCTGAATAGAAATTCAAAATTCGTTGGTGATGCGGGAACCATTGAATGGAATTATGTTACCGCAGAAGTAAAGTGGAATACCCACGCCAATCAAGAGTGGCAGTATTTTGACTATAAAAATGTAGCAAGAAACGATAGATTTTTATCCATCTTAGGTGCCTTTTTAAAAGCCGATTCGCCAAGTATTGATGACCGATTGACTTCGCTAGAAGAAGGAATACAAGCCTTAAGAACAGTAATTCAAGCAAAAAACAGTAATAATTTTGAATACAATCAATTATGATTTTAGGTTCCATTTGTATTAGAGGTGGCT
>CANHEA010000029.1 GCA_947459635.1 Flavobacteriaceae bacterium
CTTATAGATGAAGCTGGCCAACAAAGACTTACTTTGTCTTTCTATGCGTATGCCAAAATTGAAGATCCCAAAAAATTTCGCGACGATTTATTTATTGAATGGAACAAACTCGATGCCCTCGGCAGAACGTATGTCGCCAAAGAAGGAATCAATGCGCAAATGTCTGTTCCCGCCGAAAATATCGAAGCATTTCGGGAAACTTTAGAAGTTTACGACTTTATGAAAAACATTCGATTGAAGGTCGCAGTCGAACAAGACGATCATTCGTTTTTAAAACTCACCGTCAAAGTTCGGGACAAAATTGTAGCCGACGGATTGAATGACGAAACCTTCGATGTGACCAACATTGGGGTTCATTTGAAAGCGAATGAATTCAACCAAATCATCGAAGATCCCAACACGATTGTGGTCGATTTTAGAAACCATTACGAAAGTGAAATCGGTCATTTTAAAGGTGCGATTACACCTGACGTGGAAACCTTTCGAGAAAGTCTGCCGATTATCAACGAGCAATTAAAAGACTATAAAGAAGACAAAAATCTTGTGATGTATTGCACGGGAGGAATTCGTTGTGAAAAAGCGAGCGCGTTCTTCAAACACCAAGGATTTAAGAATGTGTATCAACTCGAAGGCGGCATTATCAATTACGCCAAGCAAATCAAAGAAGAAGGTTTAGAGAGTAAATTTATTGGAAAAAACTTTGTGTTTGATCACCGTTTGGGGGAACGAATTACGGACGATATCGTATCGCAATGTCATCAATGTGGGAAACCTTGCGACAATCATACGAACTGCGAAAATGAAGGTTGCCATCTGTTGTTTATTCAATGCGATGCATGCAAAGCGGTCATGGAAAATTGTTGTTCTGTGGAATGTCAAGAGATCATTCACTTGCCTATGGATGAACAAATCAGACTACGTCGCGGCATTTCCGTTGGCAATAAAATCTTCAGAAAAGGCAAATCCGACAAATTAAAATTCAAACATTCGGGCGAGTTGTCTGATGTTGCGCTTGCAGTTGCGGCAAAACCCACATCGATTCGACAAAAAGTTAAAATCAAAAAAGTACTAATCGGAACGGCACAACATTATTTTACCAAAGCCAGCGTTGCCCAATTTTTAGTTGAAAATCACGAATTGAAAAACGGCGATAAAATTCTAATTTCTGGTCCAAGTACTGGAAATGAAGAATTGATTTTGGAAAATCTATTTGTCAATGGCGCTGCGAATGACCACGCAATTTTAGGAGATAAAGTTACTTTTCAAGTTCCTTTTCGTGTGCGATTGTCGGATAAATTGTTCAAAATCATCGAATAATATCTAATCAATATAGATTTACAAAGCTTGTTTCTACAAAAACGAAACAAGCTTTTTTATTGAAAAAAAAGGAGCAACTTAGTGTCCTTGTACTTTAGCAACTTTAGCAAAAAATACTATCTTTACGCTCTAAACGTTTTTGTCTAGTAGTCTGCCTTTGGCGACGATCAATATATATTCAAGTTTTATGGCATGTAATAGTTGTTCCACTTCTGATGGCGGTGCGCCAAAGGGGTGTAAAAATAATGGGACTTGCGGCACCGATAGCTGCAACAAATTGACGGTTTTTGATTGGTTGGCCAATATGAGTCTTCCTAGCGGACAAGAGCCTTTCGACTGTGTAGAGGTTCGCTTCAAAAACGGACGAAAAGAATTCTACCGCAATTCCGAAAAACTAACTTTAAGTATTGGAGACATCGTTGCCACTGAAGCTTCTCCAGGTCATGACATTGGCATTGTTACCTTAACGGGTGAGTTGGTTCGTGTTCAAATGAAGAAAAAAGGAGTCAGTATTACGAGTCCAGAAATCACAAAAATTTACCGAAAAGCGTCTCAAAAAGACATCGATATTTGGTCGAATGCACGAGATAAAGAAGAACCGATGAAAGTTCGTGCTCGTGAACTAGCCATTTCACACAATCTTGAAATGAAAATTTCTGATATCGAATTTCAAGGTGATGGTTCTAAAGCAACGTTTTATTACACCGCTAACGATCGTGTTGACTTCCGTCTTTTGATCAAAGATTTCGCGAAAGCTTTTAGCACACGTATCGAAATGAAACAAGTAGGTTTCCGTCAAGAAGCTTCTCGTTTGGGCGGAATTGGTTCTTGCGGAAGAGAATTGTGTTGCTCTACTTGGTTAACCGATTTTCGCAGTGTGAATACTTCAGCGGCGCGCTACCAACAGCTTTCGTTGAATCCACAAAAACTAGCGGGACAATGCGGAAAATTGAAGTGTTGCTTGAACTATGAGTTAGACACTTATATGGATGCTTTGCAGGATTTCCCGAGTTTCGACACCAAATTAGTGACTGAAAAAGGCGACGCGATTTGCCAAAAGCAAGATATTTTTAAAGGATTGATGTGGTTTGCTTATACCAACAATTTTGCACAGTGGCATGTGCTGAAAATAGAGCAAGTCCGTGAAATTATAGAAGAAAACAAACTCAAAAACAAAGTTTCTTCATTAGAAGATTATGCTTTAGAAATTGTTGTCGAGCCAGAAAAAGACTTCAACAATGCCATGGGCCAAGAGAGTTTAACCCGTTTTGATCAGCCGAACAGAAAGAAAAAGAACAATAAAAAAAGAAAAACATCAGGCGATAAGAAACCAAATCCCACTCAGGGAAATGGCAACAACAGCAACAATAACAACAATCCTCGCCCTGCTGGTAATAAGATAATTCCTGTCAATAGAAATGAACCTAAGAAATAGCGTTTTATATTTTCTAGTATTAATTGCGTTGGTCTCCTGCGACAAAAAAAGGGTTTTTGATGAATACAAATCCGTGGGAAACGCTTGGAACAAAGACAGTATTGTGAGTTTTGATTTGCCTGCGATGGATGTTAAAAAACAATACAATTTGTTTCTTAACATCAGAGACAATAACGACTATCCGTTCAATAATTTGTTTTTGATTGTTAGTTTGGAACAGCCCAACAAAAAAACTTTAGTGGACACTTTAGAGTACCAGATGGCAAATCCTGACGGTTCACTTTTAGGCGACGGTTTTACAGATATCAAGGAAAGTAAACTGGTTTATAAAGAACGCGTAAAATTCATACCTGGCGCTTATAAAGTGCACATTAAACAAGCGGTGCGACAAACCGGTAAAGTGACTGGTGTCAATGAATTGAAGGGAATTACAGATGTTGGATTTAGAATTGAAAAAATAGAGTAAGTGTTATGGCAGCTACAAAAAACAACCAACCAACAAAAGATCTTGCTTACTACAAAAAGAAGTTTTGGAAAATATACTTTTATACCTTAGGCGGGATATTCTTGTTTTTTATTTTCGCTTCTTGGGGTCTTTTTGGCTCGATGCCTTCGTTTGAAGATCTTGAAAATCCAAACTCTAATTTAGCAACTGAAATCATCGCAACCGACGGTGTAACGATTGGTAAATTCTACAACGAAAACAGAACTTCCATCAAATACGCCGATCTGCCAAAACACCTTGTAGATGCACTGGTAGCAACAGAAGACGAACGTTTCTACGAACATTCTGGAATCGACGGCAGACGAACTTTAGGTGCCGCAATCAAATTAGGTTCCAATGGAGGTGCGAGTACCTTAACACAGCAATTGGCGAAATTACTTTTCCACGGTGAAGGCTCTCGATTCTTACCATTGCGTATGATTCAAAAGGCCAAAGAGTGGATTATTGCAATCAAACTTGAAAGACAATACACCAAAAACGAAATCATCGCGATGTATTTTAACAAAGCAGATTTTGTAAATACCGCCGTTGGAATCCGTTCCGCTGCGAAAGTATATTTTGGCAAAGAACCGCGAGACTTAACTGTCGATGAAGGTGCTATGTTGGTTGGAATGCTAACCAATCCTTCGCTTTACAACCCAGTTCGTCGCGTAGAAAAAGTTCAAAAAAGAAGAAATATCGTACTCGGACAAATGGTTCGTAATGGATTCTTAGAAGAAGGCGCAAAAAAAATACTAGAGAAAAAACCAATCGTTCTTCATTTTCAACCAGAAAGTCATACCGACGGTATCGGAACTTATTTCCGCGAATACCTTCGTGAATTTATGAAAAACTGGGTGAAGGAAAACAAGAAATCAGACGGCACAGAATACGACATTTATAAAGATGGATTAAAGATTTATACCACCATCGATTCCCGAATGCAAACCTACGCAGAAGAAGCGATGAAAGAGCATTTACCCAACCTTCAAGAAGAGTTGTCGAGTCAACAAAAGGAAAACAAAAACGCGCCATTCGTCAACATTTCTGATGTCGAAACCAAGAAATTAATGATGAAAGCGATGAAAAATTCCTCTCGTTGGAAGTTAATGGAGGCCCAAGACAAATCAGAAGCGGAAATCATCAAATCGTTCGGTGTCAAAACCAAAATGAAAGTTTTTACCTGGAAAGGCGAAAAAGATACGATGATGACACCAACAGATTCTATTCGCTACTACAAAAGCTTTCTACAAGCGGGTCTGATGGCTATGGAACCCCAAACTGGACACGTAAAAGTTTGGGTCGGCGGAATCAATTACAAATATTTCCAATACGATCACGTAGGTCAAGGTGCGCGTCAAGTAGGCTCCACTTTCAAACCGTTTGTATACGCAACCGCCATCGAACAATTGAATATGTCGCCTTGCGATTCTATCATCGATAGTCCGTTTATGATTCACAAAGGACGCCACAACGTAACCGAAGACTGGGAACCTAAGAATTCCGACAACGAATATCGCGGTATGGTTACTTTGAAAAAAGCATTAGCCAACTCAATCAACACCGTTTCTGCAAAACTCATTGATAAAGTAGGTCCCGAAGCCGTAGTCGAATTGGTTCATAAACTGGGCGTAAAATCCGAAATTCCTGCGCAACCTTCCATTGCCCTTGGCGCTGTAGAAATCACCGTTGAAGATATGGTGGCGGCCTACAGCACCTTTGCCAACGAAGGCGTTTACATCAAACCGCAATTCATCACCCGAATCGAAGATAAAAACGGCGTTGTGATCTACGAACCTTCTCCTGATTCGCATGATGTACTCAACAAAGACATTGCATTCGCAGTCATCAAATTGCTAGAAGGCGTTACCGAAGGCGGCTCTGGAGCGCGACTCAGAACACAAGGCGGCGGCAACGGTTACAACAGAGTAACAGGCTATCCGTATATGTTTACCAACCCAATTGCAGGAAAAACAGGTACCACGCAAAACCAATCCGACGGCTGGTTTATGGGAATGGTTCCGAATTTAGCTTGTGGCGTTTGGGTGGGCTGCGAGGATCGTTCGGCACGTTTCAAAGGAATCACTTACGGTCAAGGTGCCACGGCGGCACTGCCAATTTGGGCGATGTTTATGAAAAAATGTTATAAAGATGAGACGCTGCATGTTTCTAAATCCGACTTCGAACGGCCTGCCAATCTATCCATCAAAGTCGATTGTTGGGCACCAGTAAAAGATACCACCGATTTTGAACAAAGCACAGATGAATTTGAAATGTAATTTTAGGAGCTATTCCCGCTATCCACTAAATCTTTTGTTCTGAACGCCAGAACAAAAGGATATCGTTACTATCGGGGCTAGGACATCCAACAACAATCAAAAACATAAAACTAAACTTTGCGCCTTAGCGCCTTATTGGCAAAGAAACAATATGATCAATAAAAAAGTAAACTCAGTACAAGAAGCACTGCACGGAATCGAAAACGGAATGACACTCATGCTCGGCGGTTTCGGTCTTTGTGGTATTCCAGAAAATGCCATCGCCGAATTGGTGAAAAAAGGCACCAACGACCTAACCTGTATTTCAAATAACGCAGGCGTTGATGATTTTGGCTTAGGCTTATTGCTTCAAAAAAAACAAATCAAAAAAATGATTTCTTCGTACGTAGGAGAAAATGCAGAATTTGAACGTCAAATGCTCTTCGGTGAACTCGACGTTGAACTCATTCCACAAGGAACTCTAGCCGAACGTTGCCGCGCAGCTCAAGCTGGAATCCCCGCTTTCTATACGCCAGCCGGCTACGGAACTGAAGTCGCTGAAGGAAAAGAATCCCGTGAATTCAATGGCAAAATGCACATCATGGAACAAGCTTTCAAAGCTGATTTCGCCATCGTAAAAGCCTGGAAAGGAGACGAAGCGGGCAATTTGGTTTTCAAAGGAACGGCAAGAAATTTCAATCCGTGTATGTGTGGAGCAGGAAAAATTACTGTTGCTGAAGTCGAGGAATTAGTTCCTGTTGGCACACTAGATCCCAATCAAGTGCACATTCCCGGAATCTTAATTCAACGTATTTTTCAGGGAGAAAAATTTGAAAAACGAATCGAGCAACGAACTGTTAGACAACGATAGATTTGAAAATGTGATAATTTGAAGATTTGAAAATGAGAAATGACAAAGACAATCTGATTGTAAAACTCACTTTTGAATTTGCTCTAAAAATAATTGCATATTCCGAAGAAATACGCCAAACCAATCGATTTGAAATGGCTTCTCAAATTTTTAGAAGCGGAACGTCAATTGGTGCTAATATCAAAGAAGCGCAAAATGCAGAAAGTAGAGCAGACTTTATTCATAAATTTAAAATTGCCGCCAAAGAAGCAGACGAATTAAATTACTGGTTAATGCTCTGTGAAAAATCAGAATTTTATCCAAATCCAAAAGAAGAACTTTTAAAAGAATTACATGCTATAAATTTGATTGTATCGAAAATTATTTCATCTAGTAAGAAAGCCTAATTTTCAAATCTTCAAATTTTCAAATTTTCAAATTATGCTTGACAAAAACGACATCGCTAAACGAATTGCAAAAGAAGTACAAGACCGCTACTACGTTAACTTAGGCATCGGAATTCCAACTCTAGTAGCGAATTATGTTCGCACCGATATTTCGGTTGAATTTCAAAGCGAAAATGGCGTTCTTGGTATGGGCCCATTCCCTTTCGAAGGAGAAGAAGATGCGGACCTCATCAACGCCGGAAAACAAACCATAACAACATTACCTGGAGCGAGCTTCTTTGATTCAGGATTTAGCTTCGGCATGATCCGCGGACAACACGTTGACTTAACCATTCTTGGCGCCATGGAAGTGGCCGAAAACGGCGACATCGCCAATTGGAAAATTCCAGGCAAGATGGTAAAAGGTATGGGTGGCGCTATGGACTTAGTAGCTTCTGCCGAGAACATTATAGTTGCCATGATGCACGTGAATAAAGCAGGTGAATCTAAAATTCTGAAGCGATGCACTTTGCCCTTGACAGGCGTTGGTTGTGTAAAGAAAGTGGTGACCGAATTGGCGGTTTTAGAAATTACTCCCAAAGGATTTAAACTTCTAGAACGCGCTCCTGGTGTAACTGTTGAACACATTATCGCTTCCACGGAAGCCGACTTAATTATTGAAGGAGAAATTCCAGAAATGATTATTGATTAAGATAATCTAGCAAAACTTCCGAAGCGTTTCCAAAAGTATTGGTTTTTTCAGTAATACTTACCGCACGTTTTTTATTGAGTTTATAGGTCAAATCAAATTCAGTTGTGAAAAGTATTGCCGATAAAAACGGATTGTTGATATAAAACAACAAAGTGTCGCGCGCTTTGTCGATTGTGTGAATTTCAATCTGCTCTTCTTGCTGGTATTTATATTTGAGTTCCATTTTTAAAACGCCATTTTCCACAATCGGGCGAACATAAATATTCATCAAATCGGTGTTGCCAATCGTTTTTGCTAAAGTTAATTTGGCAAAAGTGCCATCCGCCAAACTAGTTTTAACTTGGTTATAAAAGGTAGAAAAGGATTCCGTAAATGACATTCTTTTTGAAATTTTATTTTAAAAAAACCATCCTGCGACAAAGATCGCGGTAATCACACAAATCACATCTACTATTAGCATCGTGCCCAAAGCGTAACGGGTGTTTTTTATATTGACCGAACCAAAATACACAGCAATCACATAAAACGTACTCTCGGCACTGCATTGGAAAATGCTGCTTAACCTTCCGGTCATCGAATCAGCACCAAAGGTATTCATCGAATCAATCAAGAATCCTCGCGACCCTGCAGAACTAAAAGGTCGAAGCAGCGCCACCGGTAGAGCGTCTGTAATTTCTTTACTCACGCCCATATTCGAAAAACCAAATGCAATCCAGTTGCTGATAATTTCAAATAAACCGCTGTTTCTAAATAAGGAAATCGCCACCAACATCCCCAACACATAAGGAAAAATAGTGACGCCGGTTTTTATCCCATTGTTGGCTCCCGAAACAAACGCTTCGAAAACAGTGGTTTTTGCCTCCGTGAATCTTTGCTCTTTGATAAATGAAAATATCAAAGTAAAAGCAATGATCGCTACCAATATTAACGCCGACAGATTAGAAGTGAAATAGTTTTTCCCAATCAAATCCAAGTGGTTTACGTACATAAGCAATCCAACAATAGCGGCTATCAATCCCATTAATCCCACTACTAAAGAAGCGCTTTTGAAATTAATTTTCTGCTTTATCCCAACAATCAAAAAAGCAGCAATCGTACCGATAAAAGAAGTAATGATACAAGGCAACATGACATCAGCAGGATTCGTTGCATTGGCAGCCGCGCGATATCCGATGATGGATGTGGCGATTAAAGTTAGTCCGGACGCGTGCAAACACAAGAACATAATTTGCGCATCGCTTGCCCTTTCTTTCTCGGGATTGAGTTCTTGCAAACTTTCCATTGCCTTCAATCCGAATGGTGTCGCAGCAGAATCGAGTCCAAGGAAATTAGCGGCAAAATTCAACGTCATATACGAAATAGACGGGTGGTCTTTCGGAATACTCGGGAACACTTTTACGAAAACTGGACTCAATACTTTAGCCAATTTCCCGGAAGCGCCGGATATGATTAAAAGCTCCATCAATCCGCAGAAAAAAGCCAAATAGGCAATCAATGGTAGGATCAAATCGAGTAAAGTGTTCTTACAAGTGGGCAGCAATCCGTCTGATTTTTGGACGCCGCTGTAGATTTTGACAGTCTTATTTTTATATACATACGTACTGTCAATATTTAAAGTATCGCGGTTAATCACCATCGTCATATCAGGTGCTTTTTCGATACTGTCCTTGATAAAAACCGGAAGTTGATTAAGGTATTTCTCGGACACTAATACCGGATCGTCTTTCTTTCCGTTTAAGACATAATCAATTGTATAACTGTTTCCAGCAAACAAGCTAAACACCACAAACGTGATGGAAGCAATGAAAATCACCAACCAAAATCTACTTAAGACCATACTTTAGTTTTTCGTAAATGTAGTTTTTTACCGCAAAGTACGCAACGGAAGCGCAAAGTTCACAACGAATAAATACGTAATAAGCCTTTGCTTACCTTGCATTTTAACTTAGCGAGCCTTGCGGTAAAATTTTAAACATGTAAGATTTCCTCTTCAATCAACAAATCTTCTCTTCGAAATCGAAGGAAAACTTGCGCCACAGCAATGACATCTTTTTCACAATAAGTTATGATGCGATCGATGTCTTTGTCAACGTAATAAACATGTCCAACTTGACTTCCATCGATGTCGCCTTTAGAAGATGGAATTCCTAGAATTTTAGTCAATAGTCTTAAAGAAGTGAAATGTTTGTAATCGCCAAATTTCCACAGCTCTAAAGTGTCTAAATGCGGTACTTCCCAGGGTTTTTTTCCAAATAAGTTGAGTTTATTGGGTATCGCAATTTGGTTGATAATCATCCTTCTAGCAATAAATGGAATATCAAATTCTTTGGCGTTATGACCGCACAAAAGATGTTGCGCTTTGTCGAAATGATTGTTCATTAGGTTGCTAAAATCCTTCAAAATCTTGGGCTCGTCACCGAAAAAGGAAGTCACTCTAAAATTCCGAATGTCTCCTTTGATGGTGAAATAGCCGACAGAAATACAGATGATTTTTCCAAACTCTGCCCATATTCCAGCGCGGTCGTAAAAGTCTTCTGGACTGTAGTCTTCTTTTCTTTGAAATTGGGTTTTGAGTTCCCAAAGGTTTTGCATTTCAGCATCTAATGCAGTGAAGTTTTCTTGCTCTGGAACCGTTTCGATATCGATAAACAAGATGTTCTCGAGGTTTAATTTTTCAATCATGGCGTATATAAATTAAGTTAAACAAATATTCTTGGCTTGTATTATTTTCTTTGTGCTAACATTTTGTAAGTTTCGTCAATGTAAACGAAAAAATCGTCACTATGTGGACTTCCTTTCGTACTCGCTTGGTGCTGGTTCCCCAAACGAACGATAATCAAATCGTCCTGAGGAATGACAATGACGTTCTGTCCTAAGTGACCGCGCATATAAAATATCTTTTTGTTTTTGTAATTGCACAACCACCAACCGTAGCCGTATTCTGGCGAAGCTTCAAATCTTGGTGTTGTCGATTTGGCGATGAATGTGCTGTCTAACAATTGCTGCCCATTCCATTTTCCGTTTTGCTTGTATAATTTTCCAAAGCGTGCAAAATCTCGAGCGTTGGAAGCAAAACAACAATACGCTTTGACTATTCCGCCTTGATGATCTGTTTGCCACAGCGCTTCATTTTCAGCGCCCATTGGATTCCAGAAATTTTCGGCAACATAATCCGCTAGACTTTTTCCCGTGGCTTTTTCGATGCACATCGCGAGCAGTTGTGTATTGCCGCTTAAGTATTTATAGGTTTTTCCTGGTTCATCGACACCTTTTAGTCCGAGAATTACACTGTTTAAATCGTCATCAAAATAGGCGCGCGTGGTAATTGAAAATGGACTGTAATAAGATTCGTCCCAATCCAATCCAGACGCCATTGACGATAAGTCTCCAACGGTCATGTTGGCTGATTTTCCTATTTTAAATTCTGGAAAGAAATCCGAAACCTTCTGATCTAAACTTTTGATTTTGCCTTGCATGATGGCTTTTCCCAAAGAAGCAGACACGATGCTTTTCGCCATAGAAAAAGAATTTGATTTGGAGTTTTTGTCGTAATCATCGTAGTAACTTTCGTTCCAAACGCTGTCATTTTTGATGATTAGAAAAGCCACTGTACCTAATTTTTTGTGCCATTTCTCGAGTTCATCGGTTGGCTTGACACTATTAAAATCTTTGGCTGTCGCCCAAGGTTGTGGCTTATGACTTTTAGAAATCGTGCGGTTGTCAAATTCTTTATAATCTTGAAGAAACGCCGTGGTATGTCCGTTGAGATATATGGTTCGCACCGCTTTTATTAAATAATCAACATGGAAAATATAGAGCAACGCAATAATAGTGGCGACTACGACTACAAACCAAAGAATGATTTTCTTAATAGTTTTCATGTTCGGAAATTAATGATAGACGAATTTACAAAAAAATAACCGCAAAGTGCACAAAGTTTTTGGCAAGGTTCGCTAAGAATAATTAAAACAAAGCCATTGCGCGCTTTGCGGTTATCTTCGCGGTCCTTGCGGTTAAAACAAACTTTGCTGTTTAGCAGAACTCTCATGTTCCAACAACCATTTCTTACGCCACAAACCACCGGCGTAACCTGTCAGTGAACCATCTGTTCCAATCACCCGATGACAGGGAACGACAATCCACAATGGGTTTTTGCCGTTGGCAGAAGCTACGGCGCGAATGGCTTTGACATCGCCTAGCTTTTTGGATAAGTCCATATAAGAGTAGGTTTTTCCGAATGGAATTTCGAGTAAGGCTTGCCACACTTTTTGTTGGAATTCGGTGCCTTGTGGATTTAGTTTGAAATCGAAATACGTGCGTTTTCCGTTGAAATAATCTTGAAGTTGCTTGGCTGCTTCTTTTAAAGCGGTTGGAATTTTTTTGGTAATTGTGCCTTCTTCTAAAATGGAAATAGATGCAATACCGTTGTCATCGCCAGTGATTTTGGCTGTTCCGAGTGGGGTTTTGATGAAGGCGGTTTCCATGAGGTAAAGATAGATTTCTACCGCAAAGTGCGCAAAGGTTTTCGCAAAGTTCGCAAAGAAAATTTTGTTGTGATTGCCCTAGCCCCGATAGAAGCGATATCCTTTTTTATTTTTTTAAGAAATGCACCTCGACTGCGCTCGGTGTGACAAAAAACAAAAAAGATTTAGCGAATAGCGGGACTAGCTTCCAAAAATTATTAAATAAAAACTAGGTGCCTTTGCGGCTTCGTAGCTACTTCAAATTCGAATAAATATACGCTTCAATCGCTCGCAATTCCTCCTCGCTCATCATTTTCGTGATGGCAAAATTGGTTTTCATCACGTCATATTGCGACGGATCGACAATGGGTTTGGCATCGTCTTTTAGGAAACCAACAATACTCGTCTTTTGCGCTTGGTACGTTTTAGCTATGACTTGAATACTTGGACCTATCACTTTTTGATCTTTCAAATGACAAGTGACGCAATTGCCCTTGGTTTCGAAGAGTTCTTTGCCTAACGCGATCGGCGTTTTGTCAGTTGATTTTCCGAATGGCTCTGCGGATTCCTTCTTGCAAGAAACCACGATAGCAAGTATGAAAATAAATGCAAGTTGCCTCATATTACGAAATCAATTTGACTACATCTTTGGCAAAATAACTCGCAATCATGTCAGCCCCAGCTCTTTTGATTGCCGTAACTTGTTCCATCATGACGGCATCGTGATCGAGCCATCCGCGTTGTGAAGCCGCTTTGATCATGGCATATTCGCCTGAAACTTGATAAACCGCAACTGGAACTTCAACGGCGTTTTTGATTTCACGCACGATGTCTAAATAGGAAATTCCGGGTTTTACCATGACGATATCTGCGCCTTCTTCGATATCCATGAGGGTTTCGCGGATGGCTTCGATCCGGTTGTGGTAATCCATTTGGTAGGTTTTTTTGTCTTTGGGAATGTTTTGCAAATCGACTGGCGCGCTATCGAGTGCGTCGCGAAATGGGCCGTAATGTGCGGAGGCATACTTGGC
This sequence comes from Flavobacteriaceae bacterium, assembly GCA_947459635.1. GTDB lineage: Bacteria > Bacteroidota > Bacteroidia > Flavobacteriales > Flavobacteriaceae > Flavobacterium. The sequence goes on from CANHEA010000029.1 coordinate 12,937, forward strand.
GCTGTAAGCCAATATTCCTGTATTGATAAATCCTGCGTGTTCTAGGGCGTCGCGGATTTCGAGAATTCTTCCGTCCATCATATCGCTTGGTGCCACGAAATCGGCTCCAGCTTCAGCATGCGAGACGCTCATTTCTGCTAAAATTGCTGACGTAATATCATTGGCAATTTGACCATTTTCGACGATGCCATCATGTCCAAATGAAGAAAATGGATCGAGTGCGACGTCAGTCATAACAAGCATTCCTGGCGTGGCGTTTTTTACCGTTTTGATGGCGCGTTGCATTAGTCCGTTTGGATTTAGAGCTTCGGTGCCTTTGTTATCTTTGAGATTGTCGGGAACTTTTACGAAAAGCAACACTGATTTTAGTCCAAGTTTCCAAAGTTCATGCACTTCCTTCTCAATATTATCCAGGCTCATGCGGAAATAATTCGGCATCGATGGAATTTCTTCTTTGATGCCTTTGCCTTCAACGACAAAAAGCGGCACGATAAAGTCGTTTGGAGAAATAATTGTTTCGCGAACGAGGGAACGAATGGCTTCGTTGGTTCTGAGTCTTCTATTTCGATTTAATGGAAACATGGTTTTAATATTTTAGATTTTTAAAAATAAATTTCTATTGCTTATAAGCCAACTTTCTTGGCCAAATGGTCGTATGATTGTTTCACTTTGGGAGGCGGATTAAAACGATAACCCACCGTAAATTTAACTGTGGAAATATTGTCGTTTATTTGAATACTGTTGGTTTCGCTTTGGATATAATCGTTGTAATTGTAATTGACGAAGGCGAAAAAGGAATCGATGTTGTAGCCTAATTTTAGACTTGAATCAACTTCATATAAAGACGACACCTTTCCATCGATATCATTCAAGCCAAAACCTAAGGAAAGTCCAACTGATAATAAAAATTTCTCATGCAACACCAAATTATAATAATAGGAAGGTGCTGCAGAAAAAATAAAAACATCACTTTGCGTTCCGGCATTACCGTCGTTTAGATCAAAGTTTGTATAGTATATGGTGGCTGTCGGAATAAAACTTCCGGCGCTTTTGGTTTGCCATTCTTTTTGATTGGACAATGTTTTGAATGAAAAATGGTCATTGAAAACATAGGACGTTGTTCCGCCTATTTTTGTGGTTCTAAGTCGTGGGAAAAGTACTTCGACATTGTCTTGTTGAACATAAAACCCAGTTTGATTGATGAATGAGATGGTTTGCATCCACTTTTTAAATATCATGCGAGTTTCTAAACTCATTAGTTTTGAGCCTGCATTATCTTTGTTTTCGGCGAAGAATTGCGGCGAAATACCGTAGCTGATATCAATAAATTTATAACTTAAATTCGCTCCTATTTGTTGTCTGGTGTTGGGTTCAAAACGAAGTTGTTTTTGGACACCATCTGGACTAAATGATGCCACAAAACTATTGGACGTGTTTAGGTAATAAAGACTACCTGTTGCTTTTTCGCTATACGATTTAAAATACGGATTGTTAATAGAATCGTTTTGCGCCATTCCATTAAAGCTAATAAAACATACAATAATATAACTGTATTTTATATCCATTGAACTGGTTTTTCTAAAACGCTAATTAACTTTTCTTCTTCACTACCTTTCTCCGGATGATGGTCATAGACCCACTGCACATGCGGAGGCAGGCTCATCAGAATACTTTCGATGCGGCCGTTGGTTTTGAGTCCAAATAAGGTGCCTTTGTCGTGAACGAGATTGAATTCGACGTAGCGCCCACGACGGATTTCTTGCCAAGTTCTGTTCATAGCTGTGAAGGGCAATTCTTTTCTTCTTTCTACAATAGGTACATACGCTTGAAGGAAACTGTTGCCGACTTCTGTTACGAAATTATACCAATCTTCCATTTGCATGGACTCGGTTGCTTTGCAATAATCGAAGAACAAACCTCCGATTCCGCGGGCTTCATGACGATGCGCATTCCAGAAATAATCGTCGCATTGTTTTTTGTATTTGGGGTAGAATTCTGGATTATGTTTGTCGCAAGCGGTTTTGCAAGTTTGGTGAAAGTGAATGGCGTCTTCCTCGAACAAATAATATGGCGTCAAATCTTGTCCACCGCCAAACCATTGTTGGATGATATTGCCTTGCTCGTCATACATTTCGAAGTAGCGCCAATTGGCATGCACGGTTGGCACCATCGGACTTTTGGGATGAATGACAAGACTCAAACCGCAAGCGAAAAAATCAGCTTCACCTACGTTGAACATTTTCTGCATGGCTTCAGGTAATTTTCCATGAACTGCCGAAATATTGACGCCTCCTTTTTCGAAGACTGTTCCGTTCTCGATGACGCGTGTTCTGCCGCCGCCGCCTTCGGGACGTTCCCAAAGATCTTCGCGAAATTTGGTTTGACCATCAACGGCTTCGAGACCTTGACAGATTTGATCTTGAAGTTGGTGTATGTATTGGAGGAATTTAGTTTTCATGCGATTGGTATTCTGATTTTAACAATCCAAAATAGACGATATCTTCTAAAATGGCGTAACCGTTTTTAAATTCTTGTCGCAAAACACCTTCTTTTTGAAAGCCATTTTTGAGTGCAATTTGCTGACTAGCGGCATTAATTTTTGAAGTACAAATAAACACTTTATTCATTTGCAAAGTATCAAAACAATAGCCTATTACTTGTGAAACAGCTTCGGAAATAATCCCTTTTCCTTCGAAATTCTTGTCGATGAAATACGCCAATTCACATTTTAATATTTTTAAATCGATATTCTTGATACAAACATATCCGATGAGTTGATGCGATGCTACACTGCGCAAATAGTAATAATATCCTTCTTTATCGTTTTGCTTTTTTTTATTCTTCTCTATGAATTCGATGGTTTTTTCAAGATCAGCACAATTCGAAATCGTTACTGGAAAAGTACTTTGGATATGGGTTCTATTGTTCTCAATCAAAGTGTAAAACTCTGCGGCGAGAATAGCATCGATGGTTTCCAATGTCCAATTTTCGTGCGTCGTCATTAGATTTGTTTTTGAATTGTGTTTATTTTGGAATAAATTTCCATAGAAAACGTTTTGCTTTCTGTTTGAATGTACTGATATAAAGTTATTGCTTTTTCAGTTAAGCCAAATTTCTTTTCCGGCAAAGTATCCGCTAATTTCAGCAGGAAATCTGCAAATTGCTCTGCATTCGCCCAATCAAAATTAGATTTTTCTAAGTGTTGAATCACCTCATTTGTTGAAAAATCTAGCAATGTTTGCAACTTCAATCCGATACCAGCGAGCATTTCATCAATAACAGCATTGCCATTTTCCGGAACATAATCGAGCGCTATCAACTTTTTGAGGATGTTGTTGATTCGTTCATTTTCTTCGTCGCGGATTTTGAAACTCAATGGCATAGGCGTTCTGTTTTACGAGGGTTGCGTGAGGGATGGCAGCGTAAATCCTTTTTTGTGTTAGAAAGCCCTTCGACTGCGCTCAGGGTGACAAACAAAAAAGATTGTAGCGAACAGCCCGGCCCGCAGGGACACGCCCTATTTTTTATATTCTTTCACAGCATCAATAAACGCTTTGGCATGGTCGACCGGAATGTTGGGTAAAATCCCATGTCCAAGGTTTACTATGTATTTATCTTTTCCGAACTCGTCAATCATTTGATGTACCATTTTTTTGATGGTTGGAATCGGCGAGAGCAAGCGCGATGGATCGAAATTACCTTGCAGCGTGATGTTTCCGCCAGACAAGTAACGGGCATTTCTAGGAGAACATGTCCAATCTACACCTAATGCGGATGCGCGACTTTTTCCCATTTCGTTGAGTGCAAACCAACAACCTTTTCCGAATACGATGACGTGTGTTTCGTCTGCTAATGCTTCTACAATTTGATTGATGTATTTCCAAGAGAATTCCTGATAATCGACGGGAGATAACATGCCGCCCCATGAATCGAAAATCTGAACAGCATTGACACCTGCTTTTACTTTTTCTTTCAAATAGAGAATGGTCGTGTCGGTGATTTTTTGCAACAAGACATGCGCTGCTTCAGGATGGGTGAAGCAAAAGCCTTTCGCCGTATCAAAACTTTTCGAGCCTTTTCCTTCCACTGCGTAACAGAAGATTGTCCACGGCGAACCAGCAAAACCAATCAATGGCACCTCATCGTTGAGCATTTCTTTGGTGAGTTTAATCGCGTCCATGACATAACCCAACGTTTCGTGAATATTAGGAACAATCACTTTTTCTACGTCTTGCGGCGTGCGAATTGGATTGGGTAAAAATGGGCCAACGCTTTCTTTCATCAAAACTTCGATGCCCATAGCCTGTGGAACCACCAGAATATCGGAAAACAAAATCGCGGCATCGGGTGCAATTCTGCGAATCGGTTGTACGGTAATTTCGGCTGCTAATTCCGGGGTTTGACAACGGGTGAAGAAATCGTATTTGTCACGCAAAGCGATGAATTCAGGTAAATATCTTCCGGCTTGACGCATCATCCAAACTGGTGGGCGCTCTACGGTTTCTCCTCGTAATGCTTTTAAAAATAGGTCGTTTTTGATCATAATATTTATTTTCTACAAAGACGCAACGGCGTCAATCTTAAACTTGATTGTAATATTTTATACATTGAATTATTACGTTTTCAATGCTTGGTTGATTGGCAATAATGCAATTTGATGTTATTTTTTCGACTGGCTCTGCGGTGGTTTTTCCGATGCAGAAACAGATTTCATCCGTTATGGTGTTGGCTTGTAAGTAACTTTCTACTGCAGATGGACTAAAAAACAAGATTCCATTTGGTTTTGAGTTTATGGTTTGAGGCGTCAGCATCGTTTGGTAAACTTCAATTTCTTCAAATTTGACCTTCGCTAGGGTTAGGGCTTCTGGCAGAATTTCTCTTCTTAGATTACCACTAAAAAATGTAAAACTCTCTTCGGAATATTGATTGCAAATAATTGATGCCAATTCGGAAGCGTAATCTGCCGTTTCCTGAACTATGAATCCATGGAGCTGTAATGCTGTTTTGGTTTTTTGACCAACGCAAAAGCACTTTTTAACCTTCAATTGCTCCAGTTTACTATTCTTTAGGACACTTTCAACGGCATTTTGACTAGAGAAAATAAGAAATCTAGAGTCATTATTAACGGAAAATTTCTTGAGTTCTATTTTGACAAAATCAGCTTCAATCAACGAAAAATTGGCATTTAGCAAAAACTGTTTTTGATTCGGCAGCAACTTCTTGGTAGATACTATTCGAACTTGACTTTCCATTGCTTAGGCTTTCGGTTTGAAATGGTTTCTGAGCACTTCCATGATTTCTTTTCCTCCGTTTTGTAAAACTTCTTGTGCTGAATAATAGCCCAATTTCTTCCATTCTTGAATGGGAACTGATTTTTCGACGAGGACTTTTTCCTTTCCATCCAAAGAAAATAAAACGCCTTTGAAAAGAATATCATCTTCAATAATTCTGGCAATGGCACCAATTGGTGCGGTACATCCGCCTTCTAACGTTTTCAAAAATTGGCGTTCGATGTGTGTACAAACTTCGGTTTCTACGTCATTCAATTCCGAAACAGCATCCAAACAATAATTGTCATTTCCCATTGCAACAACAATCATGGCGCCTTGTGCTGGCGCGGGAATCATCCAATCTAAATTGATATAGTTTTCCGGTTTGATGTTAATTCTTTCCAATCCAGCGGCGGCAAAAACGGCTCCATCCCATTCGCTGTCTTGAAGTTTTTGCATTCTGGTATTGACATTGCCACGAAGATCGACCACAGTGTGATTCGGGTGTCGATGCAACCATTGCGCTTGACGACGTAGACTCCCTGTGGCGATTGTTCCGTTGGAGTTTAAGAAATCTAAGTTGCCTTTATGAACCAATATATCTAAAACATTGGCACGTTCTAAAACGGCAGCTTGAACAATTCCTTGTGGCAAGGCGGTTGGCACGTCTTTCATCGAATGCACGGCAATATCCACTTGACCATTGATCATTGCAATGTCTAAGGTTTTGGTAAAAATTCCTGTGATTCCTAATTCGTATAAAGGTTTGTCTAGAATGATATCTCCTTGCGATTTGACCGCAATGATTTCGGTTTTATACCCTAAATCTTCTAGTTTGTTTTGAACGGTATGTGCTTGCCAAAGCGCCAATTCGCTATCGCGCGTTCCGATGCGTATGGTTTTGTTCATTATTTGGAAGTCGTTTCGATTTGAAAAATTTTCTCAATCCATTCGATGCTTTCATCGACGGTGGTATTGTCATCTTTCAAATGATTGGCAAAATGGTTGGTAATTTTTTGGATAATTCTATTGCTGATGAGTTCCGCTTGTTCTTCGTCGAAGTTGGACATTTTCTTGCGTTGGAAATTCAATTCACCCTCTTTAATGGAATTTAGTTTTTCCTTCAAAGCATGAATGGTTGGTGCAAATTTTCTGGCTTTTGTCCAAGCGACAAATTCCTCTTTAATTTCTTCAATAATCGCCTCAGCAGCCGGAATGTGCGATTTTCTTTTCTCTAAGGTTTCATCGGTCATTTGAGAAAGATGATCCATATGAATTAAAGTTACTCCTTCTAATTCCTTTACGTTTTCATTGACGTTTTTCGGAATAGACAAATCAAGAATCAATACTGGTTTCTTGAGGTTCAAAATAGCTTTGTCGATGGTTGGATTTTGAGCGCCTGTTGCGACCACAACTACGTCTGCTTTTTGTAATTCAAGATGCAATTCGGAATAATCTTTTACAATCAAATTAAGCTTTCCAGCCAATTGTTCCGCCTTGTCTTTGGTTCTATTGATCAGCGTAATGTGCTCGTTTTTGGTGTGTTTCACCAAATTCTCACAAGTATTTCGGCCTATTTTTCCGGTTCCGAAAAGCAGTATGTTTTTGTTTCCGATGTGCTCTACATTTTTGATGATGTATTGCACTGAGGCAAAAGCAACCGAAGTGGCTCCTGAACTAATTTCGGTTTCGTTTTTAATTTTTTTGCTTGCTTGAATAACCGCGTTGATTAATCGATCTAAGAAAGTATTAATCAAACCTAGTGCTTTTGATTCATTGAAGCTTGATTTGAGTTGGCTGATGATTTCGAAATCACCAAGAATTTGACTATCTAAACCAGTTGCCACTCGAAACATATGGTTGACTGCGTCGTGATTTTTGTATACAAAACCAACCTTTTGAAAAGCTTCTACAGTTCCGTTACTATTCTCGCAAATCAGTTTGATCAATTGAAAAGGATGTTCTGCAAAACCATAAATTTCGGTTCTGTTACAAGTAGAAGTCACAATCAAACTTTCGATTCCTTCTCTTTTCGCCTGCTCTAAAACTCGGGTCTTTGCTTTATCATCTAGACTAAATTCACCGCGAATTTCGGCATCAGCTTTTTTGTAGCTTAAGCCGACGGCGTAAAAATAGTGATGTTTTTGAGCAATGTAGTTTTCCATAAAATAGACTTCTCAAGAAAGTTCAACAAAATTATCATTATACTATTGATAAAAGTAACGCTGTAAGGACTAAATGTATCGCTATGAGATATTTTAAATCAAAATCGACTTTACATCGCTATTTATTTTAAATTTGCTCTAGAATCAAGCCTTTTAAATTCATTTATGTAGAACTATTCTAAATAAAAGAGGCGCTTTGATTTCAGAACAACCACAAAAAAATATCGCTATGGGTTCTCAGGAAGTAATAACAATTGAAGAAGATTTTACCCTAATTCGTTTTCAAAACGATGACACTGAAATATTTAAAGCCGAGCGACAAATTCGTCAAGGTCTAATCCAGTTTCACTTCGGAATCAAAGGCAAAGCCAAGTTTATTTTTAATCAAGGAACCTACGCTTTAGATTTGAAAGAAGAGAAAGCCTTGTTGCTTTACAATCCGCAGAAAGAGTTGCCGTTGCATTTAGAATTAGCGCCGCAGTCTTGGGTAATTTCTGTGATTATTTCGATTAAGAAATTCCATGCTTTGTTTTCAACAGAAGCCGATTACATTCCGTTTTTGAGTGTTGAAAATAAAGACAAAAAATATTATGGCGAAAGCGATATCAGTCCATCGATGGCGATTGTTTTAAGTCAATTGTTTCATTATAATCTGCATCCATCCATCAAAAACTTATACTACAAAGGTAAAGGTTACGAACTTTTGAGTCTGTATTTTAATAAAACGGAAGATCCCGACGCAGAACAATGTCCGTTCTTGATTGACGAAGACAACGTAATGAAAATCCGCAAAGCCAAAGACATTGTTATCGCCAACATGGCAGAACCACCGAGTCTTCAAGATTTGGCTGATCAAGTTGGTTTAAATTTGAAGAAACTTAAAATGGGCTTCAAGCAAATATACGGCGACACCGTATATGGCTTTTTGTTCGACTACAAAATGGATATGGCGCGCCGGTTATTGGATAGCGGTTCGTATAATGTCAATGAAGTTGGATTAAAAATCGGCTACAGCACCGGAAGTCACTTTATCGCAGCATTCAAAAAGAAATTTGCCACTACGCCCAAGAAATATTTAATGGCGTTGAATCCCAATACATAAAAAAGAAGTTTAGTACATTTAGCAATTGAAAATTATACCATGAAAGGAGTTTTATTAGTCAATTTGGGTTCGCCTGAAAGTCCAACACCAAAAGATGTCAAGCCATATTTAGATGAATTTTTAATGGATCGATTTGTCATCGACGTTCCGTTTTTACTTCGCGCTTTATTAGTTCGAGGCATCATTCTTCAAACGCGCCCAAAGAAGTCCGCAGCAGCTTACGCCAAAATTTGGTGGGACGAAGGTTCTCCTTTAGTGGTAATTTCTCAAAGAATGACCAAAAAAGTGCAAGCACAAGTTGATATTCCGGTGGCCTTAGCAATGCGCTATGGCACTATGTCGATTTTGAAAGGGCTGCAAGAATTGAAAGACAAAGGCGTTACCGAAGTAATGCTATTTCCTTTATATCCGCAGCATGCCATGGCCTCTACGACCACAATTTTAGTTTTGGCAGAAGAGTTGCGTGAAAAGCACTTCCCTGAAATGAAATTTACAATCGTTCCTGCTTTTTACAACAAACCAGGATACATCAAAGCACTAGCGAATTCAATTAAAAAACACTTAGACACCTTTGAATACGACCATTTGTTGTTTTCGTATCACGGCATTCCAAAACGTCATATTCGTAAGACCGACATCACCAAATCGCATTGCAAAATCGACGGTTCTTGTTGTGTAACGCCATCGCCTGCGCACGAGTTCTGTTATCGTCATCAATGTTATGAAACCACTCGACAAGTTGTTGAATATCTTGGCATTCCCGAAGGGAAATACAGCCAAACTTTTCAATCGCGATTGGCAGGCGATAAATGGCTGACACCTTATACGGATGTTGAAGTTAATAAGATGCCCGAAAAAGGAATCAAAAAATTAGCCGTTGTAACTCCCGCTTTCGTTTCTGATTGCCTAGAAACATTAGAAGAAATTGCGATGGAAGCCAACCATGAATTTAAGGTGCACGGAGGCGAAGAATTTATGGCGATTCCTTGTATGAATGATGGAGATGAATGGTGTGCAACGGTAAGTGAATGGATTAAAGATTGGGCATCTAAATAAACAACATGGAACTATACAATTACCTCAAATCATTGCATCTCATCTTCGTTATTACGTGGTTTGCGGGATTGTTTTATATTGTTCGGTTGTTTGTTTATCAAATTGAGGCTGCTGAAAAACCATCGCCTGAAAAAGAAATTTTGCAACGGCAATACAAAATCATGACCTACCGATTGTGGTATATCATTACGTGGCCCTCCGCAATTTTAGCAAGTTTCTTTGCGTATTGGATGCTATTTTTTACCGATTTAGGAGCTGCTTGGATTCAAATGCCTTGGATGCACGTCAAATTGGGATTTGTCTTTTTGTTGTATTTGTATCATTGGAAATGTCACGTCATTTACAATGAATTGCAACAAGACGCGGTAAAGTACAGTTCCAACTTTATGCGTTTGTGGAATGAAGGCGCGACCATTATCCTATTTGCAGTTGTCTTTCTAGTCATTCTCAAAAATGCAGTAAATTGGATTTATGGCGTTGTTGGGATTGTGTTATTCTCGGTTTTGATTATGCTTGGATTCAGATTCTACAAGCGAATTCGAGAACGTAATTCCTCTTAAACATGGCTGCTAAATTCAAAATGTCGATGCTTTCTTTGCGAATTAGGATTTTCCTTTCGATGATTGTATTGATTTTGATTGCGTCCATATTGATGGCTTCGATTTCGATTATTCAATTTAAGAACGAGGCAAAAGATTACCATCAAGAACGATTAGAACGAAAAGAAACCGCCATTAAGGAGCACATCAACTATGTCCTTTCTACCTCAACTTATCCGTTAACGTCAAGGAATTTAGGTCTGATATTTAAGGATAAAATTCACGAATTGGCGCAAATTCACAATCTCGAAATCAACATTTACAGTCTCAACGGAAAACTGCTCAAGTCTTCCAAAGCTTCCTTTTCTATTGATAGCGTGTCGCCTCCAATTCCGAAATACATTCTAAAATTAGTCCAATCCTCTATAGAAAAAAGATACGTCGACATCAAGAATATTGACGGCGTCAAAAACAGATCTTCCTACAGTCAAATCAAAGACGAAAAATTCAAACCGCTCGGGATTTTGAATTTGCCTTATGTAGAAGACGACGGTTTTTACGAAAAAGAGTTGCAAAGTTTCTTAATTCGATTGGGGCAAGTGTATTCATTTATGTTGATTATCGCCTTTGCATTGGCGTATTTTCTTTCGACTTACATCACCCAGTCACTGAAGACTATTTCCGATAAGTTGAGCGAAACCAGCTTGAATCAGAAAAACGAAAAAATTGTATTGGAAGCCAACAGCAAAGAAATCAATTTGCTGATCAAAGCCTATAACGGCATGGTCGATGAACTCGAGAAAAGTGCCGTGAAGTTAGCCCAAAGCGAACGAGAAGAAGCGTGGCGCGAAATGGCAAAACAAGTCGCACACGAAATCAAAAACCCTTTAACGCCGATGCGATTGACGGTGCAAAGTTTTCAACGAAAGTTTGACGCCAACGATCCAGAATTACCACAAAAGTTGAAAGATTACACCGAAACTTTAATTCAACAAATCGATACAATGAGTGCGGTTGCTTCTGCCTTTTCGAATTTTGCCTCAATGCCGGCGCAGCAAAACGAAAACCTCAACGTGGTGGAAGTAGTTGAATTGGCATTGGATATTTTTAATGAAGAGTTTATTGTTTTTGAAAGCGATGAAAAAGAAATCATCTCCAAAATGGATCGAACGCAATTGATTCGAATCATTACCAATTTGGTTAAAAACGCCATCCAATCGATTCCTGAAAATCAAGAACACAAATCGGTTTTGGTGTCTGTCCGTCGCCATCCGAAAGAAGTCATTATTTTGGTAAAAGACAACGGAATTGGTATTGAAGATCAGTTCTTAGATAAAATATTCGAACCTAAATTTACGACCAAAAACAGCGGAATGGGACTTGGTCTAGGAATTATTAAAAACATTATTGAAAATTACAAAGGAACAATTACATTTGAATCTGAATACGGAAAAGGCACGACTTTTATGGTGGCGCTTCCATTAATACAAACCTAAATTATGAACTACGACAATATATTGGTTGCCAAAGAAAATGCCATCGCAACAATTACTATCAATCGCCCAACGAAGCTCAATGCACTCAATGTAGTTACGATTCAAGAATTGCATCATGCTTTTAACACCTTGGAATTAGATCCTGCCACGAGAGTAATTATACTAACCGGAACTGGAGAGAAAGCTTTTGTAGCCGGCGCTGACATTGCTGAATTTGCTCATTTCTCAGTTGAAGAAGGCGCTCAATTAGCCGCTCAAGGACAAGAATTGTTATTTGATTTTGTAGAAAAACTGCGCACACCAGTAATTGCTGCCGTAAATGGTTTCGCATTAGGCGGCGGATTAGAATTGGCAATGGCTTGTCATTTTAGAGTGGCCTCCGACAATGCAAAAATGGGCTTGCCTGAAGTTTCCTTAGGCGTTATTCCTGGTTATGGCGGCACGCAGCGATTGCCACAATTGATAGGTAAAGGTCGCGCGATGGAAATGATTATGACCGCCGGAATGATTACCTCTGACGACGCCTACAGAGTTGGGTTAGTGAATCACGTGGTACCTCAAGCCGAACTTTTGACTTTCTGCCAAGGAATCGCAGAACGCATCTTGAAAAACTCTCCTGTTGCGATTAGTCAAGCGATAAAAGCGGTGAATGCCAATTTCAAAGACGGTGTCAACGGTTACGAAACCGAAATAAAATCGTTTGGAAAGTGTTTTGGAACCGAAGATTTCAAGGAAGGAACAAAGGCGTTTTTAGAGAAAAGAAAGGCGGAGTTTAACGGGAATTAGATTTGACCTTATTATTTCTCCCCATCCCATTCCGCATAAAACTGCGATAGAAAGGTTTCCATAAATCTATGTCGTTCTTGTGCGATTTGTTTCCCGGTTTCGGTATTCATTTTGTCCTTTAACAACAGTAATTTTTCGTAGAAATGATTGAGTGTTGGTGCTGCACTCGACTTATATTCCTCTTTCGTCATCCGTAGATTTGGCGCGATGGCTGGGTCGTAAAGCGGTCTGTTTTTGAATCCTCCATAGTTGAATGTTCTGGCAATTCCAATCGCCCCGATTGCGTCGAGTCTATCAGCATCTTGCACGATTTCGAGTTCTTTCGAGTGGAATTTCTTTTCAAAATTGCCGCCTTTAAAGGAAATGTTTTCGATGATGTTGAGTACATGAACAATTGTTACTTCATCAACCGATTCTCCTTCAAGAAAGGCACGCGCGGTTTTTGGTCCGATACTTTCGTCGCCATCATGAAATTTACTATCCGCAATGTCATGCAATAACGCGCCCAATTTAACAACCACTTCATCGCACTTTTCAGACTGCGAAATCAACAAACTATTTCTGTAAACGCGTTCAATATGAAACCAATCGTGTCCGCCTTCAGCATCTGCCAATTGTTGTTTTACGAATTGTATTGTTCTTGAAATTAAGTCGGGATTATTCATTGAAATGGATTAAAAAAATGTTGAATCTTAAAGTCTAATAACTTCAAAATTCAACATTGCTTTTTATTGTTTAAAAACTATCTGGCTACTGCTGGCTCCACCCATTTGAACACAAATGAATCTGGCGGAATCACCATTCTTTCAGAAACTTTTGCCATTCTAGCTGGAAGTTTCATCAAATAGTCTCTGGCTTTTTCTGCTTCATCTGTCAAACCAGTGATTTTATCAATCTCCCATTTATCGATGAGTTTTTGCATAATTTCTACGTAGTCATTGGCGGTATAAACTCCAATTCTTTGCGCGGAATTCGAAAACTGTTCGAAGGCTGAACTGATCTTCTCTCCGGATTCTCTCAAAAATCCAGCAGGCATGGTGATTTTGTTTTTCATCATATAATTGAACGCCAGCATCATTTCGCTAGGATCAACTTTGAAAATTTGAGTAACAAATTCGCTATAAGCAAGGTGATGACGCATTTCGTCACCTGCAATCATCTTGCACATTTTTGAAAGTTTGTTATCGCCGTAGGTTTTTGCTAACTGAGAAACTCTGTTGTGTGACACATAAGTTGCTAATTCTTGAAACGAAGTATATACAAAATTTTTGTATGGATCTCTTCCCGTTCCAATATCAAAACCATCGTTGATAAGATGTTGCGTAGTCATTTCAATTTCGCGCATATTAACACGTCCTGATAGATACAAGTATTTGTTCAAAACATCGCCGTGACGATTTTCTTCACCAGTCCATTGACGTACCCATTGTGCCCAGCCGTTTCGCTCAACGTTATCAACACCTTCCACATCCATCAACCAAGATTCATAGGTCGGTAACGCTTCTTCGGTAATGGTATCACCAACCATCGCTACCCAAAAATCATAAGGCAAGTCTTTGGCTAATTCGCGAAGTTCTTTCACTTCTTCAAAAAA
>CANHEA010000030.1 GCA_947459635.1 Flavobacteriaceae bacterium
CGATAAAAGTTTTCGATACCAATTCTTCAAATTCTTGTAGGTTTTTCTCGTCTACAGCATCAATACCTTCTTGGAAATTGTGCCAGTTGAAATTTTCTAAAAACTCCGTTTGTGATTTTAATAATTCAGACATGCTGATAAATAATTTGTATTCTGCTCTCTTTGAATTTCTTAGCGCGGATAAGAAAACAGAAGTTGTTTGATTTTTTTGTTAATTCCCTTTAGAAACACTTCTCCGCCAAAAGGTGGGCAAAAGTAAGGCTATTTTTTTGAAATGCAAACTTTTAGGGTGAGAAATTTGAGGAAAAAGAAGCAAGAGTCAAGACTGTTGATCAGGAGCTATTCCCGCTATCCGTTGCAAGTCCTCGCTGCGCTGTGGGCTTTCCACTGCTATCGGGGCTAGGGCTTCGATTGTAAGATAGCAAGACTTCAAGATTTTAAGATCCAATCCAATAGTCCTAAAATCTTACAGTCTTACAATCCAACAATCTTGAATTCTAAAAAAAAACCCGATACGTAATTGTACCAGGTTTCTATTAATACTGTTGCTAATGACTTACATTTTCCACCGCTTTCGGATCATGCTTGTGTTTAAACAACACTGCAAAAGCAATCGCAATGACCAGCGCATAACCGGCAAAAGTCAGCCAGATGTTGTGCCAATCGCGTTGTCCGTCGTGGGTAAAATAAGTATCGATAATCATTCCGCTAAATAAACCTCCGAAAAATGCACCGAATCCGTTAGACATCATCATAAACAAACCTTGCGCAGACGAACGAATAGCAGAATCAGTAGTGGTCTCTACGAATAATGAACCGGAAATATTAAAGAAATCGAACGCCATTCCGTAAACGATACACGACATAATTATCATCCACAAACCATCCACAGGATTTCCGTAGGCAAACAATCCGAAACGCAACACCCATGCCAGCATAGAAATGAGCATTACTTGTTTGATACCAAATCGCTTTAAGAAAAACGGAATCGCCAAAATAAATAGGGTTTCTGAAATCTGTGAAATCGACATGATGATCGTAGAATATTTCACCACAAACGAATCTGCATATTCAGGAACTTTGGCAAACTCAGATAAGTAAACATCTCCATACATATTGGTCAATTGCAAAGCCGCACCCAAAAACATCGAGAACAAAAAGAACAACGCCATTTTGTAGGTTCCAAAAAGTTTGAAAGCTGTCAATCCCAATTTCTCCAACGTAGAAGCATCATCAGAAATCAATTTTTGTGGCGGACACTTCGGTAAGGTAAAGGAATAAATTCCCAAGACAAAAGCTGCAATCGCTGAAAAGTAAAACATATTGGCCGACGCTTTATTACCCGACAGATTGGTAATCCACATCGCAACAATAAAACCAATGGTTCCCCAAACGCGTATCGGAGGAAATACTTTCACAATATCGAATTTGTTGTTTTTTAGAATTGTATACGCTACCGAATTCGACAAAGAAATGGTCGGCATATAGCAAATCATCGCAGCAAAAATCACGTAATAAAATGTTGTCGGGTTATCGACCTGTGGAATATAAAGCAATGCCATTCCGCTTAGAATATGAAGAATCCCATAGAGTTTTTCTGCATTTATCCATTTGTCTGCTATAATTCCAGTGAGTGCTGGCATAACGATAGAAGATAATCCTAAGGTAGAAAAAATAGCGCCAAATTCGGCTCCACTCCATTGCTTCGTGCCAAACCAATAATTGGCTACGGTGATTAACCAACCTCCCCAAACAAAGAATTGGAGAAAACTCATTACCGTCAATTTGAACTTGATACTCATCATTTATCGTTTTATGGTTTTGATTTTTAATGTAAATAGAATGTAAATCTAACATTAAAAATGACAAAACCAAAAACTTACATCGATTTCATTAACTCGTCTACGAGGTCTAAAACGGCTTCAAATTGTTCTTCACGATTCAGATGAGAATTGTCAATCTCGATGGCATCTTCGGCCATGACTAATGGAGAATCATCGCGATGTGTATCAATATAATCACGTTCCTGCACATTCTTCAGTACAGCTTCATAAGGAACGTTTTGCCCTTTGGCTTGTAGTTCATCAAAACGGCGTTGGGCTCGAGTTTCAGGACTTGCGGTCATAAAAATTTTCAATTCTGCGTTAGGAAAAACTACGGTTCCAATATCGCGACCATCCATGACGATGCCTTTTCCTTCACCCATGTGTTGCTGTTGCTCTACTAATTTTGAGCGGACTTCTGAAACTTCTGCAATTTTGCTGACGAAGTTAGAGACTTCAATAGTTCGGATTTCAGCTTCAACATTGGTGCCGTTCAGGTACATTTCCGCAAAACCCAATTCAGGATTAAAATGAAATTCCAATTTTACAAATGGCAAAGCGTGAATTAGACTTTCTTTATCAAAAAACTCCGCTGTAATATAACCATTTTGCATTGCAAAAAAGGTTACGGCGCGATACATGGCACCCGTATCAACATACACGTAGCCCAAATGTTTAGCCAATTGTTTGGCTAAAGTACTTTTTCCTGTAGAAGAAAATCCGTCGATGGCAATGGTAATTTTTTTCAAAATAATGGTTTTAGCCCTTTGACTGCGCTTAGGGAGACATTCGCTATTAATCGAGTTCTGGTTTAAACACCAAATCACAATTCATAATTCGTAATTCGTAATTGATTCTACTGTTCATTGAAATTAATCGTCAACCCAAACAAGCTCGTATTGGCGGCTAAAGTATAACGTGAATAAGAATAATCAAATTTGAGACGACCCATTTTCAATCCCAAACCAAGAGAAATTCCAGAGAAATTTCGTTGTTCTAGCAATCGCAACTCTTCTGCTCTTCGGAAATTATAGCCTAGGCGAATATTAAATCCCTTTTGGGGAAATAATTCTGCCCCAAATATGACATGTCGTAAGGCGTTATTGAAGAACGAAGTTTTCTCCGGCGTAGAAGTACCATCAATAGAATTCTGGGCTCTTGCTGGATTGGAAAAGGTTACATTCCATTGTTGTAAATTTTCAAATGTCAAATGCCATCGAATAGGAACATTGTCTAGTTGTTGTGAAATTCCTGCCATTACTTCAAGTGGTAACTTTTCTTGAGTACCGGCATACGTGGTAATTTGAGTTCCGATATTTCGAATGACAAATGCGTAATTAATTGCATTGACATCATCTACATATAAAACACCTAAATCAATAGCGGCGCCATATGAATTATAACTTTCGAGTGAGGAATTGATTAATTTAGAGTTGGCTCCGACATGTAATTTTGTATTCGGAACGTTATAAGCATAACCAAAAGTTAAGGCAATATCACTTCCGGTAAAGTTGGAAGTGGGCGTTCCGTTTTCGTCATAACCATCGAAAGTACCATAGTTAACATAATTGACACCCCAATGGAAAGTCTGCACATGACGATCGAAAGTATAGGCATATGAGGCGGTACCGTAAGTTACTTCGCCAAAATAGTTGCCATAATTTAACGCGAAGTGATTATCCATTTCTGGATTTATGGTTGCCGGATTAAAATGTGCTTGATTTACGTCTTGATCATAGATGGTCAAGGTCTTTCCGCCAAGCGCTGATTGCCGTGGAGAGGTTACTAAATTTAGAAATTGGTATACAGACTGACCTCCAACTTGGCAGTAAATTGTGGCATTGACAAGAAAAAAGGCAACTAAAAGGAAATTTTGAATCATGTTTTGCGACGCTATTTGAGAAAGTATAACGCAAATGCGAAGATATTATTTTTAATAAAAAAACGGCTCATTAAATGAACCGTTTTTTAAATTATAATTTTTTAGCGTTTTTCACATTCTGATCCGTCAGTGCAAACTTCAATACATCACTCATATCCTTGACATAGTGAAAAGTTAATCCTGCGATATATTCGGGCTTGATTTCATCTACATCTTGCTTATTGTCGATACACATAATAATCTCTTTAATGTTGGCCCGCTTAGCAGCCAAGATCTTTTCTTTGATACCGCCAACAGGCAATACTTTTCCCCGCAAAGTAATCTCTCCGGTCATTGCTGTACTTTTCTTAACTCTCTTTTGAGTTAATAGTGACACCAAAGAAGTCAACATAGCAATTCCCGCACTTGGGCCATCTTTTGGAGTTGCTCCTTCCGGAACGTGAAGGTGAATATTATATTTTGATAACATTTCAGAATCTAATCCGAGCAATGAGGTGTTGGCTTTAATATATTCTAACGCAATCGTAGCCGATTCTTTCATCACTGTACCTAAATTCCCAGTAATGGTCATCGTTCCTTTTCCTGGCGAAAGCAATGACTCAATAAAGAGAATGTCGCCCCCAACAGCGGTCCATGCCAGACCAGTTACTACACCTGCTACTTCATTGTTTTCTGATTTGTCTCTTTCCATTCTTGGAACACCCAAAATACGAACGATATCTTCATCGGTCAATTTCTTACTGTATTCTTCTTCCATCGCGACAGATTTTGCGATGTTTCGAATGACCTGTGCTATCTTCGCTTCAAGACCACGAACGCCAGATTCTCGAGTATATCCTTCTACAATTTTCTCCAATTGCTTTTTTCCAATGACCACATCTTTATTCGTCAGTCCATGCTCTTTCAATTGTTTTGGAAATAAATGCTGACGTGCAATTTCGACTTTCTCTTCGATGGTATAACCGGACATTTTAATGACTTCCATTCGATCCTTCAAGGCAGGCTGAATGGCTTGCATATTGTTTGATGTTGCAATAAACATCACTTTAGACAAGTCATATCCCATTTCAAGGAAGTTGTCGTAAAAGGCGCTATTTTGCTCTGGGTCTAACACTTCCAGCAATGCAGAAGATGGATCTCCTTGATGGCTATTGGAAAGTTTGTCTATTTCGTCTAAAACAAAAACCGGATTAGATGTGCCAGCTTTCTTCAAGCTTTGGATAATTCTTCCAGGCATCGCGCCAATATAGGTTTTTCTATGGCCACGGATTTCCGCTTCATCGCGCAGACCGCCCAACGAAATTCTAACATATTCTCGTCCTAGTGCCTCTGCCACGGATTTTCCGATAGAAGTCTTTCCGACCCCTGGAGGTCCAGCCAAGCAAATTATCGGCGATTTCATATCATTTCTAAGTTTCAAAACGGCCAAATGTTCAATCATCCTTTTCTTGACGTCTTCTAATCCGAAGTGATCGCGATCCAGAATTTTTTGTGCGCGCTTTAAATCAAAATTATCTTTTGAAAATTGGTTCCAAGGCAAATCTAAGAACAACTCTAAGTAATTTCTTTGAATTCCAAAATCAGGCGCTTGAGGATTCATTCGCTGCATTTTGGACAATTCTTTTTCAAAGTGTTTTTGTGTTTTATCGTCCCATAATTTGGTCTTAGCCTTTTGGCGCATTTCGTCCATTTCTTCTTCTTGCGAAACGCCTCCCAACTCTTCTTGAATGGTCTTCAATTGCTGGTGTAAGAAATATTCGCGTTGCTGCTGATCTAAGTCAAAACGGACTTTCGATTGAATATCATTCTTCAATTCCAATTTTTGAAGTTCAACATTCATAAACCTTAAAGTTTCTAAAGCACGTTCCTTGAGCGCATTGATTGCCAGCAGATTTTGCTTTTCACTCACGGACAAATTCATATTCGAAGAAACGAAATTCACCAAAAACGATTGGCTTTCAATATTCTTGATGGCAAAAGTCGCCTCGGTAGGAATATTTGGACTTTCTTTTATGATTTGAATGGCAAGTTCTTTTATCGATTCTAAAATGGCAAGGAATTCGGAGTCGTGAACACCAGGTCTTTTCTCTTCTACTTCTTTCACCAAAGCATTGATGTATGGCTTTTCGGAAGTTACAGCGTCAATTTCGAAGCGCTTTTTCCCTTGAAGAATTACGGTAATATTGCCATCTGGCATTTTGAGAACGCGCAATATTTTAGCAACAGTTCCTATCTTATGGATATCATTCTTGGTTGGATCTTCATCACCTTCATTTTTCTGTGCCACAACACCGATTATCTTGTTACCTGCATTGGCGTCATTGATCAATCGAATCGATTTGTCCCTTCCCGCAGAAATTGGGATAACCACTCCTGGAAACAATACCGTATTTCGCAATGGAAGAATTGGCAAGGAGGCAGGCAATTCTTCATTATTCATTTCTTCTTCATCCTCGGGAGTTAATAGTGGAATTAACTCGGCGTCGGTATCGAATTCTTGTAGTGACAATGTGTCAAAGGATAATATATTATGATGTGACATAATTTTTGGCAGGTCAAATTGACATTAAATTGATAAATGGATTAACAAATGTAGACGAACAATTCAATAAAATACTATAAAATCGATGTACTACACTTTATTTCGTTGGGCGCTACTAAAAGTCAACTTTTATGCCACAAAAAAACCTAAGGGTATGTTCTTAGGTTTCTGAAATAGTTGCTATTTTCTGGCACTGCTATCTTTCAAATAGCATATTCTTATGGTATTGCGACATCAAAACTTCCCTCCGTTATATTCCTTAACTCAAGAGGTTGGCTTGGATTGATGGCACTAAA
Source organism: Flavobacteriaceae bacterium (assembly GCA_947459635.1). Classification (GTDB taxonomy): domain Bacteria; phylum Bacteroidota; class Bacteroidia; order Flavobacteriales; family Flavobacteriaceae; genus Flavobacterium. The sequence continues at coordinate 6,544 of CANHEA010000030.1, forward strand.
GTAGAAGGTACCTTTAATTCTGGTGGCCGTTCTTTCTATGATTGTAATTGAGCCATTTGTATCTGTTTGAAATTCAATTGGAACCGGTTCAAAATAAATAAATCTAAATTTATCTGTCAATGGATCAGTATTGAAATAAGCCGTTCCAACTACAACATCATTGTCGATATTAATATCAATCTGGTTATTATTATCATCGCTTGCAATAATATTAATAGAAGAAACACCATTATGCAATGCATTTGGATTTACATTTAGTGGATTAGTACTGCTAACTACAAAAGTGAGTCCATTAACTAATGCCGAAAAACTGTCTGTGCTTGGCGCGCCAATTGCAGCAATATTTATAGGCCCGACCCAGTTGCTACTTTGTGTTGAACCGCAATTTGAGCGAACATAAAAATCATAACTGACATTCTCAATTAAATTATTTACTGTCGCGGAGGGTGAATACGTAAAAAGACTGATTCCGGTACCAATTGTAAATCCCGCGGCTCCATATTCAACCTGCCACGTACTTTCCGTACCATCAAATAACCATGCAACTGTTGCGACTGAGGTATCGTTTTGCGATCGAACAGCGGTAACTTCAGTTGGACTATTGCACTCTGAAGAAATTGACCCCGGTGCCACTGGCCCTACCCATGCACTATAGGTATTATCTGAACATTTCGTTCGAATATAAAACTCATAAGCGTTACCCTCAACTAAACCACTAATCGTATTACTTGAAATGGTAAAATTCACAGAAGTTCCTGTTCCAAGGGTGAATCCAGCAATACCGTATTGTATCTCCCATGCTTCTCCGGAGGTCTTATCCCAATCAATTCTAACACTATTTCCATTGATGAATGAACTCACTGTAAATAATGAAGGTTTATCGCAAGAACTTGGAACTTCTACTAAAAAATCGGGATCAACAGGTTCATTTTCGCAAGAAATAAAACTCATTGCAAACAACAAAAAGAACAATAGAATAAATTTATTTGTATTCTTCATTAGAATATGTATTTTCATTTGAGATAACAAATATATTTAATCCTTTATTGTAAATGAAATTTAAAGTTATAAAATAAAACTACCCTAACAATTTCATCGTCACTTTGAGTTCGTCTCCGACTAATGCGCAATAAAAAAACGAAATCAGGATATGTTTAGTTTCAATATTTATTATTGCCAATGTGTATTAATTGAAATAAGAATCATCTAATTGGTAACTAAATGTTCCATTTAACACGCGGAAACCACCTTCTAATGTTCCATCCACAAACTTTTCGTACGAAAAAGAAAATAGACCTTTAACAATTCTAGTGTCTCTATTAAATTCTGTAATTGTAATTCTTCCTTCCGAAATTCTATTTGTTATAGAAATGTTAGAACCTGGATTAGTGAGTAATTTCACTTGACAAAAATTCGCCCCGGTCACGTTGTCAAATGCCAAAAGTGGGTAATCACCAATGACCCATGTATTGTTAGGGAGGTATAAACTAATGTCGCTTGACGCTACCAAATTATCGGATGTCACACCTTGTATCCATAGATATCGTGGCTCACTTATTGGAGCATTATTGTTAAGAATTATGACATCAGTGCCCGTAGTAGCATATTGATAAGGAGTCATTCTATCGTATTGTATCCCCGCAATATTTGCAGTCATCAAAGCCGTTGTATTGTCGATTCCGTTGGTTTGCTCCAAATTAATTGGGCCGAACCAAGGGCTACTTTGTGTCGCAGAACAATTCGCACGTACATAAAAATCATACGATGAAGTTTGTAGTTCATTGACATTAATTGTCGTAAATTCAGAAATAACAGAAGTTCCATTACCAACAACAAAACCAGCATTTCCGTACTGAATTTCCCAAGAGGTTTCACTTCCGCCTGCATTCCAACTAACTGTTGCTTTACTACTATTGGTACCATTTCTGATCACAGTAACATTTGAAGGCGCTATACAATCCTCAATCGGAACAGCAACAACAACTACTGGACCTATCCAATTGCTATTTTGATCGTTGGAACAATTCGATCGAACATAAAATTCATAACTGGCATTTTCCAACAGATTGGAAACCATTTTAGAATTATTAGCTGATAGCAAAATAGTGCCAGTGCCTAGCGAAAAGCCCGCAGTTCCATATTGAATTTGCCACGAATTTTCATCTCCATTTGCCAACCATGTAACGTTGATTTTGGAAGGATCAGTTGCCAATCTGAGTGCAGAGAGATTGGTTGGACTTACGCAAGCGGTCAGCTCAGCCCCCGCGGCTACTGGCCCAAACCAAGCACTAAAAATGCCTTCCCCGCATTTGGTACGTATATAAAACTCATAATTTATTGTGGAAGACAAGCCGCTAATTGAGGTGCTTTCAGGAGTAAAATCGACGATGACACCTGTGCCAACTTCAAAACCTTGTGGTCCATACTGAATTTCCCATGCCTCTCCAGAAGTTTTATCCCAATCTATTTGTACTATGTTGTCATTTATTAATGTACTTACAGCAAACTGGCCAGGCGTATTACATGCGGTGGGAACTTCGCTTGACAATGCTGTATCAACAGGTTCCTTTGAACAAGAGGTAAAAATAAGTACAGCAGCAAAAGTAAGCTGGAGAAAAAACAGAATATTTTTCATAGTTGGTTTCTAAGTTCTAGATTTAGTTCGCAAACTTATTTAATCATTTACTGTAAAAGAAATTTAATATCTTAAAAAAACGAATTCCTTATTTTACTTTGCTGTAATAGTAATTATAACTCATAAAAAAAACCTGGATCTTCGTTGATTCAGGTTTTCTTTGAAGGCTATAATTGTCCCCTTTAGTTAAAATACGGGTCATCTAATGCATAATTAAATGTACCGTTGGTAACTTCATAGTCACCAGCAACAACACCGTCTATCGACTTTTCGTAACTAAATGAAAAAGTTCCTTTAATTCTCCTCGTTACTTCATTAAATTCCGTAATTGTTAAAGAACCAGAAATAAGCACATTATTGATAACTTGGGGAGCACCATAATTTGTTAGCAATAATAACTGACAATAATCTGCTGTTTCAAAATCAATAGCATCAGACAAAGTATAGGTCCCAGGTAACCACAAATTATTCGGAATATATAAGTTTAGTTGGTAGGAACTCGGAACATTATCTGACGTAACTCCTTGAACCTGAACATAAGTAAATTGCCCAGCAGTAGGATTACTATTCAGAACACTAATGTCGTTTCCTGTTACCGAATATAAATACGGTACCATAGTGTTGTATGGAACACCCGCTATATTTGCAGTCATTAAAGCAGGTGAATTGTCAATTGACTGGACTCCAACAATATTTACCGGTCCAACCCAAGCGCTATTTTGATTGCCATCACAATTTGATCTCACGTAAAAATCATAGCTGACGTTGGCTAATAAATTCTGAATTATTTTTGATTGCGTTGAAGATGCTAGAATAGTGCCGCTACCTATTGTAAATCCAGCCGTCCCCCATTGCACTTGCCATGAATTTTCATCGCCACCGATAGACCAAGCCACGGTCGCTTTTGTCGGGTCAGTTGCAGACCTAACAGCAGTAACGTTAGTAGGACTTGAGCATAAAGCAAGTTCAGCACCCGGAGATACAGGCCCAACCCACGCACTATAATCGCCTTCAGAACATTTAGTTCGAATATAAAAGTCATAATCCACTGTTGCTGTTAAGCCATTAATTAAGCTACTAGTAGGTGAAAAATCTATGCTAGTTCCATTTCCCAATGCAAATCCGTTAACCCCATATTGAATCTCCCACTCGGTACCTGAGGTCTTATCCCATTCAATACGCACTGTATTGTTATTGATAAATGCACTGACATTAAGAAATGCAGGAGCATCGCATGGTGTAGGAGCTGGAATTAACAACGCTGGATCTACTGGTTCGTCGTCCCCAGTACAAGAATTCAAAAGAAATATCGAAAACAGTGCGAATAGAAGTGCTAATTTTGGTGATTTCATTTCATAATTTATTAGTTTTCAAATATAATTATTTCATGTATAGTTTTAAAAAAAAATAAATAAACTGTAACATCGAAACAAAATGAGTGTCTTTGCTTTTAAATAAGAATAACCTATTGAGTTTATCCAGCTTACATATTGAAGAATTAATTGCCCTTTGTAAACAAAAAAATCAAAAGGCCGAATTCGAAATTTACCATCGATACAGCAAAGCGATGTATAATATCGCACTTCGTATCGTCAAGGATGAGCACTATGCTGAAGATGTCATGCAAGAAGGATTATTAAGAGCTTTCACCAAGATCAATGACTATCGTCAAGAAGTAGCTTTTGGTGCTTGGTTGAAGCGAATTATCATCAATCACAGTATCGACTTTTATAAAAAAAATTCAGCATTTCAATTAGAAGAACTAGATCGAGTTTTATATAAAGTAGAGGAAGAAAATACCGTAACAGCTGAAATAGATTTTCAAGAACTCAAAGTGGCTCAAGTACTTGATGTAATAAAAAATCTTAAAGATAATTATCGCATGGTGCTCACCTTGTTTTTTATTGAAGGTTACGACCAAGAAGAAATTTCCGAAATATTAAACATTAGTTACGCCAATTGTCGAACCACGCTGAGTCGAGCAAAAGAAAGTCTGAGAAAAGCACTTCAAGACGCAATTTAAACAGGAGAAAAATGAAAAAGACCAATGACCCTATCGAAAAAATGTTTGAACATTTTGAAAATCAGTGGGATATTATAGAGTTGCCACAGCAGCATCAGGAACGATTTCTCTCTAAACAGAAATCGAGAAATCAGACAAAATCCACTTGGTACCAACTATCAATTGCAGCTTCCATGCTGCTTCTCGTTGGCTTGTTCCTTGTGTTGAACAAAAACAAACCCACCAATGATTTCAAATTAGCTTCCGCAGAAACACAAAGAACTGATTCGGTATTTAGTGCGATGGTTCAAAATGAATTGCTCCAAATCAGAGAAAAAAAATCTCCTTTAAACGAAAAAATAGTCAATGATGCGCTAAAACAAATGCAACAAATGGACACTGACTATGAAAAAATCAAGAAAGAACTGGTAGAAAATGGCGAAAACAAACAAATCATTTACGCGATGATTCACAATTTTAAGACAAGAATCGAATTTCTTGAAAATGTCCTTGAACAAATAGATAATACTGAAAAATTAAATACCACAAATCATGAAAAAACAATCTAAATTACTGTATGCACTCCTACTGCTACCTATTCTCGTATTTGGCAACGGGATAGATTTGGGAAAATACACCAAACAAAAAGAAATAAAAAAAGCGTATATCGTCAATAGCGATGCTGGAATTTCTGTCAAGAATTCCTATGGAAATGTTTACATCACAACATGGAATGAGGATAAGATTGAACTAAGCATCGTCATCAAAGTGAGTGGAGACAACGAAAAATGGGTTTTGAAAAAAATTGATGACATCGACATAGAAATCGAAGCACTAAAATCGATGGTCTCAGCTGAAACTACATTTGGAAGCTCATTCAATAATAACAATTCCAAAAACAATAGTTTCGAAATTAATTATACCGTCAAGATTCCGAAAAATGGCAGCGTGAAAATCAAAAACAACTACGGTTCGATTATTACTACCGATCTCTTTTCGAATACCAATTTATCTTGCGACTACGGAAAAGTAACCTTAGGAAGATTAAATGGAAACACCAACATGATTTCCTTTGATTATTGCCCGAAATCCTCGATTGAATATCTTAAAACTGGAACCATATCGGCGGATTATTCAGGATTTACCTTAAATGAATTTGGAACGCTAACACTCAACTCCGATTATACAGATGCGACGATTGGCAACGGAACAAATCTTAAATACAATTGCAATTATGCAAAATTAAACCTAGGAAATATCGTCAATCTAGATGGGGATGGAGACTATTTGAACATTAAATTGCGTCAAATTTCAAATGCCCTTCAAATTAAGACGGGATATAGCAAGGTTTCTGTTGACGAAATTAGTGACAAAGCGAATGCAGTAAATATCGATAGCGACTATACAGCTATTGATCTCGGCTACCATCCGAATTTTGCTTTCAACTTTGATATCGACCTCAAATATGCCAATCTAAAATACGATGGCGACTTTGAGTTCAGTTCGAGACAAGAAAAATCGTTTTCAAAAAGTTACGAAGGTTACTACAAAAAAAGCGGCGTGAATAAAATCACAATCCGTTCCGAATATGGCAATGTTTCTTTGCTTCACAGATAATCAATTTCAGTTTCAATCATCATCAAATCAATCCTTATGAAAAAATCAGTTTTAATTTTAGTATTTGCTTTTAGCCTTCCGATGGTCAGTCACGCGCAGTGGAATTCTAAAGAAAAAATCAAAGGAAATGGCCATGTCATTTCAAAGAATATCACTACCGCTAGTTACGACAAAGTCCAAGTGAATGGCTTTTTTGACGTTGATTTGCTGTCAGGAGAGGAAGGTAAAATTGTTATTGAGGGAGAAGAAAACCTTCTTGACTACATTCTAATAACTGTCGAAAATAATGCCTTAAAAATTGCTGCCGAAAAAGGAAAATATATTGTCCCTAGCAGCGGAAAAAAAATAGTAATTTCGGTTCCTTTTCAAAGTCTAAATGAAGTATCACTATGCGGATCCGGCGATATCAATGCTAAGAACGACATCTCAACAGACAACTTTATAACGGAATTATCTGGTTCTGGTGACATCCATCTTACGGTGCAAGCAAAAAATGTAATAGCAGCAGTTTCAGGTTCGGGTGATTTGGTTCTTTCCGGTGAAACAAATAATATTCAATGTAAAATTACTGGTTCTGGCGATTTGAATGCAACAAAAATCAAAAGCAACAATGCTGAAGTTACGGTAACAGGATCGGGCGACTGCAAAGTCTATTGTACCGGTGCTTTAGAAGCAAGAGTTACAGGCTCTGGCGATATCAGTTATTATGGAGATCCAAAGAAAAAAGACACTAAAGTCACTGGTTCTGGTGACATCTCCAAAGGTTAAATTTATAAAAGGTAAATTGGAAGAGGCGCTTTACTCCGGTAAGGCGCTTTTTTTTGGAATTTGTTTTAGTAAAATGACGCCAATCACAAAGAAAATACCTAAGAAAACAATGGCAAATCTTGGACTTCCAGTGATTTGATCAATGATGCCATACACGCACATTCCGATGACGATGCCAATTTTTTCAGCCACGTCATAAAAACTAAAAAAAGATGCGGTATCTTCTGTTTCAGGAAGTAATTTTGAGTAGGTCGAACGAGACAGTGCTTGAATGCCACCCATTACCAAGCCGACCAAAGCCGCCATGACATAGAAGTGGATGGGTAACGTAATAAAATACGCCAAGACACAAAGTACAATCCAAATGCAATTGATGGTAATTAAGGTCGGAATATTTCCATATTTTGCAGATGCCTTAGATGTAAAAGTGGCGCCAATTATCGCAACCAATTGAATCAATAAAATACAAATTATTAATCCAATGGTGCTTTGACTTTTAGATTCCCATGCCACTTCTTGAGCTCCAAAATACGTGGCAATTAGCATCACCGTTTGAACTGCCATGCTGTAGACAAAAAAGCCCTTCAAATAAGATTTTAGAATTCTGTTTTCTTCCAATAAATGCCATACTTTCTTTAATTCTTTAAAACCGTTTAGAACGACATCTTTGCTCACTTTTCGATCTGAATTGACATTCCCTTTCGGCAAATAGAAATAAGTATATTGACTAAAAACGATCCACCAAATACCGACCATCACAAACGAATACCGCATGGCTTTCATCGCTGCCTCGCCTTCAGTTCCTGAAATATGAAACAATTGCGGCTTCATAACCATTGCCAAATTGACAATCAAAAGCAGTACACTTCCAATATAACCCAATGAATATCCTTTCGCACTAATTTGGTCTTGCTGTTCAGGAAAGGCAATATCTGGCAGGTAGGAATTGTAAAAAACCAGACTTCCCCAAAATCCAATTAGTCCCAAGAAATAAAACAACAAACTACTGTAGATTGATTCCAAACTAAACCAGTTCAAACCAATACATGCAAAGGCTCCCAAGTAGCAAAAAAATCGCATGAAGTTCTTTTTGTTTCCTACATAATCAGCGATTCCAGATAAAAGTGGAGAAATACAAGCAACAACCAAAAAAGCCGCAGCGGTGACAAAACTAATTAACGCCGAATTCTTCAATTCAGTTCCGAAAACATGGATGTAGTGGTTGCGGTCCGAAAACAAAGCTTCATAAAAAATTGGAAATATTGCCGAGGAAATCACTAGCGGATAAACCGAATTCGCCCAGTCATAAAAAGCCCAGGCGTTCAATAATTTCTTGTCTCCTTTTGGTAAGTTTGCCATGTTCAACTATATTATGAATTGATAAAGCGAATTTATTTTAAATTTGTTTACAAAAGTTCAAACCGTGTTATTTTAGAATTAAATATTTTCCTTTCTTACGAAATTAAACTTCCGCATAGCAATGGGGTCTTAGACTCAATTAAAAAAATACGATGATGAAAAAACTAGCATTACTTTATGTCTTCACTTTGTTTGTATTCTCAATAGATACTTCTGCTCAACCACTGTACTATCCGCCATTAAGTACTTCAGCAACTTGGGAAACTACAGATCCAACCACATTGGGTTGGTGTCCAGAAAGAATCAACAATTTGTATGCTTTTCTAGAACAAGAAAATACCAAAGGTTTTATAGTCTTAAAAGATGGAAAAATCGTGTTAGAAAAGTACTTTGGGACATTTACGGATCAAAGTTTATGGTATTGGGCCTCTGCGGCAAAGACTATTACTTCCTTTTTAGTTGGTAAGGCACAAGAAGAAAATGTATTGAACATCAATGACAGAACTTCCATTTATTTGGGTGCAGGATGGACCAATTGTACGTTGCCACAAGAAAACAATATTACGATCAAAAACCAATTGACAATGACTTCTGGCCTTGACGATGGAGTGATCGACAATCATTGCACCTTACCAAGTTGTTTAAACTATTTGGCCGATGCCGGAACACGGTGGGCGTATCACAATGCACCGTACACTTTGTTAGATGATGTGCTACAAAATGCGACTTCTCAAAATTTGAATACTTACACCCAATTAAAATTAAAAACCCCAACGGGTATGACCGGCGGCTGGGCAACCTCTGACTATGACAATGTATTTTATAGCACGGTCAGAAGCATGGCCCGATTTGGTTTATTGATGCAAGGCAATGGGGCATGGAATGGAACTCAACTAATCAATAGCACCTATTTTAACGAGATGATCAATACATCGCAAACACTAAACAAATCCTATGGTTATTTGTGGTGGCTCAACGGAAAGCAAAGTTTTATGGTGCCAACTAGTCAAATTGTTTTTCCTGGTTCCTATGCGCCAAATGCACCTGCCGACATGTTTGCTGGCTTAGGAAAAAACTCTCAAATCGTAAGTATTGCGCCAAGCAAAGGTTTGGTGGTCATTCGAATGGGAGATGCGCCAACCTCACCTGATGCAGATGTCCCCTTTACTTTTTGCAATTTGATGTGGCAAAAAATTAATGAACTCGATTGTAATTTAGCAGTTATTAATCAAGAGAAAAACAAGGTTGCTATTGCACCCAATCCTGCAAAAAACTCCATTACAATCACCAACATTACCGCTGAAAACTATACGGTTGAAATCTTTGATGTCCTTGGCAATTCTGTACTAAAAGTAGCAAATCAAAATAACATTGATACTTCAGAACTTGCCTCCGGGATTTATATGGTCTTGGTCCAACAAGGAAATCAAAGTCAAATCAAGAAGCTAATCAAAAAATAACGTTCATAAAAAAAGCCATTCTCTATGATGGCTTTTTCTTTATACATTTATTTGAATACTACTCCAAATTTTGCGGCTTCTGCTTTCGCTTCTGGAATCAAACTTCTGATATTGGCAATTCGAGTAGCATCTGACGGGTGCGTACTCATAAATTCAGGTGGCGCTTGACCTCCCGATTTGGCTGACATCCGTTCCCAAAACAAAACAGCTTGATCAGGATTGTATCCGGCTAGTGCCATCAAAGTTAACCCAATTTTATCTGCCTCGCTTTCGTGACTTCTACTAAAGGGTAGCATTACGCCCACTTGCGAACCCAATCCGTACGCTTGTTGAAGAATAGCTTGCGTTTGCTCTGTTTTCCCAGAAGTTGCAACGGCTACACCAACCGCACCCAATTCTTGTAACTGTGCTGCACTCATTCGTTGGGCACCATGATTGGCGAGCGCATGAGAAACTTCGTGTCCCATCACCGTGGCTAGTCCAGCTTCATCTTTGGTAATGGGCAAAATGCCCGAATAAACAACAATCTTTCCGCCTGGCATACACCAAGCATTGACGTCTTTACTTTCGACTAATTTATATTCCCATTGGTATCCGTTCAAGTAGTCACCTTGACCATGTGCATTCAACCACCGTTCTGCAGCATTCTTTATTTTTACACCAACTGTTTCGACCATTTTGGCATCCGAAGTTCCGGCAATCACCTTATTTTCTTTCAAGAAAGTCCCGTATTGCTGAAATGCCATCGGAAAAAGTTGACTGTTAGGGACAAAGTTTAAAACTTTCTTCCCCGTAAATGGATTCGTTGCACACGAAAACACGAGGATTATAATACCGAAAAGCACAAGTAGTTTTTTCATTTTTAAAATTTATGGCAACTACAAAGGTATAGGAGAATCAACAATAAAATCAAGTTAAAACCCTTTAATTTTATTATCCGATGATATGTAATTCTGAAAACTCCTTGTCGATAGTCAAAGTTTGCTTTCCATCAAAATTAACTTTATCGAAAGAAATCTCTTCGTTATCAATTTCAATTTTCTTGATTTTAAAAGGCAATCCATGCAAATTGATTTTAAATTTGGAATAATTGGTCTCGAACTTTCCTTCTTTATGTTGTTGGATAATCAAATCGCTTTCTTTTCCTCTCAAAGTAAATGTTGCCAAACTAAATCGACCTTTATTATAATCGTACCCGTCCTGAGCATCTTCATAAAGCACGGACTTTTCTTTGCCAATTTTGAAATAAACATCTAAGGAAATTTCTTCAAATTCTAGTTCACCAACATATTGTTGCACCGGATATTTAGGAATAATCGCGCCCTCTTTGACAAAAATTGGAATTTGATCGTAATCGGTTTTGACCCAAAGTTCTTTGCGACCAGAAACCAATTCATCCGTCCAGAAGTTATACCAATTGCCAATTGGCAAATACATGCGTCTACCTTGTGCATTCGGCTCTAAAATCGGACAAATCAAAATTTGATTTCCAAAGATAAATTCGTCGGTACGATAATGGGTTTGCGCGTCCTCTTGATCAAAATAGAAAAGCGGTTTCAACATGGGTACGCCATCATTGATATATTCCCAAAACATGGTATACAAATAAGGCAACAATTGATAACGCAATTCGACAAATTTTCGCGTGATGTTGATCACATCAATATCAAACGACCACGGTTCTTGATCGCCGTGATCACCCGAAGAGTGCGTTCTACAAAATGGGTGAAAAACTCCCAATTGAATCCAACGCGCATATAATTCACCCGAAGGTTGCTCGGCAAATCCACCGATATCAGAACCTGTGAATCCCATACCAGAAATCGACATTCGTTGCATTTGAATATTCGCAATCCACAAATGTTCCCAACTAGCTACGTTGTCACCTGTCCATGACGAAGTATATCGTTGTGCGCCCGAATATGCGGAGCGCGTAATAATAAACGGACGTTTTGGATATGCAAATTGTTTCACGCCTTCATAAGTCGCGCGTGCCATTTGAGTTCCGTAAATATTATGTGCTTTTCTGTGGCTGCATGGATTTCCGTCGTAATCGTGACGAACATCCATCGGGAAGGTTTTTCCAGGAACTTCCATCACAGCAGGTTCGTTCATATCGTTCCAAACCCCTTTGACACCAAAATCAGAAATCAATTCTTTGAATAATCCCGCCCACCATTCGCGTACTTCTGGATTGGTATAATCTGGGAAGTTACATTCCCCTGGCCAAACCTTTCCTTTCATATAAGGACCATCGGCTCTTTTACAGAAATAATCTTTTTCTAAAGCTTCTTTATAAACCCAGTATTCTTTGTCTATTTTAATTCCAGGATCAATGATTACAACGGTTTTGAAACCATCATCGGCCAATTCTGCAACCATTCGTTTAGGATCCGGAAAGTATTCTTTGTTCCAAGTAAAACAGCGGAAACCTTCCATATAATCGATGTCGAGATATATCGCATCGCATGGAATTTTCAATTCTCGAAATTTAGAAGTCACTTCTTTGACTTTGCTTTCCGGATAGTAACTCCATTTACATTGATGATATCCCAAAGCCCAAAGCGGCGGCAATTCTGGTTTTCCGGTGAGATGGGTGTATGTAGTTACGACATCTTGCATCTGTGGACCGTAAACAAAATAGTAATTCATTTCACCACCATCTGCCCAAAAACTGGTTACGTTTCGCTTTTCATGGCAAAAATCAAAAGTTGTTTTGAATGTGTTGTCAAAGAATACACCATAAGCGTGCTTATGATGCAGTCCGATATAAAATGGAACCACTTTATATAATGGCTCTTGATCTTTTTGAAATGCATATTGATCGGTCGCCCAATTCTCTACCCGTTTTCCTTTAAGATTGGCATGTGATGCCTTGTCTCCCATGCCGTAGAAGCATTCGCCTTCTTTGGAAGCTTTGCTCATTTTGACTATATTCCCTCCATAATGATAGCTTTCTTCCCAGTGAAAACCCAATTCATCTTCTAAAATACAAGTGCCTTCGATATCATGAATCGCAACACGCAAATCTACTTTATCAATAGAGCAAACCACTTTACTGGTTTTAATCTTATAACATGTTTTCTCTTCCGTAACTTCCAAAAAGTTGTAGCCATGTGACTGCGTTTTATCGATGGCATACGAAAAATCTTTGCTAAAATACCCTTTGGTAGTATATCTGAAACGAATTAAACTGTCTCGAAGAACAGTAATTTTTAGAATTACGCTATTGTCTGTGTAGAAATAAACACTGTCAACATCTTTCTTAAACTCAACAATATTGGATGGATATAAATCGCCTTTGTATTCTAATTCGGTATTTGTAATCATAGCTTAATTTTGATTAGGACGCGGCTTTTAGGCATGCCGCAAAGGTTTCAAACTTACAAAAATTGTCAATGAATTGAAGTGAATTTTGCTAATTTTCACGCAAACGTTTTCGCTATTTAATTGAGCAAAAAGCGTCGGGAATTCCGAAGTTCTCAAAAACGAAAAACCCATATACTTGGCTTGTCCTACAAGCATATTTGCCCCTACAATGCTATAAATCACATGTTTTGTCTGAAATATTGGTTTTCTGTCGATGTAATAAGGTAACTTCATTTGGGTTTTCTACTTTGGACTTACCAAAATCTTAAACCTAATTATTATGAAAGCAAACCCTACCCTTAGAGTTGTTCATCGAATGATCATTGAAAAACCAGAATTAGACCCTGCGTTTGAAGATACTGAATTGCATGTTGTATCCATGAATAAGCCACAAGACAATTACGACTACTATCCAGATTTCGGAATATAATAGCTTAGTTTGTTAAATTAGTTGAAGTAAGTCGACAATTAACTAATCTTGAATACTACGACGCTTAATGGTGGCAAAGTCAATGCGGCTGAAAATTCACGACCGTTCCAAGATTCTGCTTCAATTTTTAGTGCTTTGGAATTGGTTACGCCGCTTCCGCCGTATTGTGTTTCATCAGAATTAAATACTTGCGTCAGTTTTCCTTTTTTAGGTAGACCGATGCGATATTGCTCTCGAACCACAGGCGTAAAGTTGCACACCACAATCAGATCCTCTTTCGGATTGTTTCCTTTACGGATATAGGACATGACCGCATTTTGATGATCTGAATAATTGATCCATTCAAAACCTTCCGGACTGAACTGTTTTTCATGCAACGCTGGATTGTTTTTATACAAGGCATTCAAATCGGTAATTTCTTTTTTGATGCCTTCGTGATAGCCGAATTGCAATAAATACCATTCTAAACTGCCTTCAAAATTCCACTCCGCACTTTGCCCGAATTCAGCGCCCATAAACAACAGCTTTGTTCCGGGATGTGTAAACATATAGCCGTATAGCAAACGTAAATTGGCGAATTTTTGCCATTCATCTCCAGGCATTCTTCCAGCTATGGATTTCTTTCCGTATACGACTTCATCGTGAGATAAAGGCAACATAAAGTTCTCCGAAAACGCATACGTTGCAGAGAAAGTCAAGTCGTTTTGATGGTATTTTCTGTAGACTGGCTCTTTCTGAAAATATTGTAACGTATCGTGCATCCATCCCATCATCCATTTCATCCCAAAGCCCAAACCTCCTGCAAACGTTGGTCGCGAAACCATCGGAAAGGAAGTACTTTCTTCGGCTATGGTTTGAACGCCTTCAAAATTAGAATATACCGCTTCGTTAAAATCTTTCAAGAAACTAATCGTGTCTAAATTCTCTCTTCCGCCGAAGATATTCGGTTCCCATTCGCCATCTTTTCTTGAATAATCCAAATACAACATCGAGGCCACTGCATCTACTCGAAGGCCGTCAGCGTGATAATGTTGCAACCAGAACAGGGCATTGCTAATCAAGAACGACCGCACTTCATTGCGACCATAATTGAACACCAAACTTTTCCAATCTGGATGATAGCCTTTTCTTCTGTCTGGGTGTTCGTATAAATTAGAGCCGTCGAAATAACCCAATCCGTGTGCATCATCTGGGAAGTGTGAGGGAACCCAATCGAGGATGACACCAATTCCGGCTTGGTGCAATTTGTCGACCAACACCATAAAATCTTGTGGTTTCCCAAAACGCGAAGTCGGCGCGAAATACCCCACCAACTGATAACCCCAAGACGGATCGTAAGGATATTCCATGATTGGCATAAACTCGACGTGGGTAAACCCAACTTCTTTCACGTAACTGACTAATTGATCCGCTAGTTCGAGATAGGTTAAGAATTTTCCTTGGTCATTTCTGCGCCAGGAGCCTAAATGCACTTCATAAACAGAATAAGGTTTATCCAATCCGTTATGGTCTTTTCGGGATTTCATCCATTTGTCGTCTTTCCATTTATAGTCGAGATCCCAAATGATGGAAGCCGTATGCGGTGGATGTTCGCAGTATAATGCAAACGGATCTGCTTTTTCGGTAATAACACCACCGTTGTTCGATTGTATTTTATATTTGTAGGTGGATCCTTTCTCGACACCAGGAATAAAACCTTCCCAAATGCCTGAAGCGTCCCAACGTACCATGAGTTGATGCTCGCCTTGAATCCAATAGTTGAAATCGCCAACGACCGAAACCGACCGTGCGGATGGCGCCCAAACGGCGAAATACGTGCCTTTGACACCATCAACTTCTATCAGGTGTGCGCCAAGTTTTTCGTAGAGTCGGAAGTGCTTTCCGGCTTTGAATAAATTGATATCGAAATCAGTGAAAAGGGAATGGGGTTGTACTTTGCTCATGGTTGTATTTTTTTTATGCATCGACTGCATTTTTTGAAGACAATTGCTGTTATGGAGCTTTTTGTCTCCCCGAGCGCAGTCGAGGGGTTTTCTTTATTTATAATCTGAATGTGTTGCGTTTCTGCACTCTGCTAATGTTTGAATCAAATCGAAATTGCCTTTTATTAGGGCTTCCTTTTTTGCTTTTGACCAATGTTTTAATTTTTTTTCGAAATAGATCGCTTGACTTGGTTCTGTAAATTCTTGATAAAATTGTAATATAACTGGTCTTCTTTTGAACGTGTAGGCATTAGATAATTTTCCGTCATTGTGTTCATTTACTCTTCTCTCCAAATCATGAGTTATGCCTGTGTATAATGAATTGTCTTTGCACCTTAGAATGTAAACATAATAGAATTTCATGTGGCGTGTATCTTAATTAAAAGTCCCTCGACTGCGCTCGGGAGGACAAAACCAGTAACAATTTAATTTTTGTTATTCATTGCGAACCCTAGCCCCGATTGCAGCCGGTATCCTCGTAACGCAGTGGAGAGATAAAGGCGAAAAGCGGGAACCAGCTCCTTAAAATCACCGTAATTTTAAATTCGTAATTCTTAATTCTCTTTAAACTCCATAATACTCGCAATGCCCGTGAGCGGAATCACTGCCCAACGTGGACGAGAATTGAGTTCATAGCCCAACTCATACACCGCTTTTTCCAACAAACAATATTTCAACAAGAAATCAATTTCTTTGCGGTAACCGATATTCAAATTGCCAGCTTGTGCGACTTCGGTATACGTTTGCAAGAACACGCCGACAAAATACTTGAACAGGATTTCACCCGCTTGAAACAGTTCTTTTTGCTCGTACGGATACTTGTCTTTGTTGTTAAAAATCGTCGCATAAATCGAATAATGAAACGAACGAAACATGCCAGCCACGTCTTTGAGCGGCGGTTGCTTTACCTTTCTGTCACGAATCGTGCTTTCGGGTTCGCCTTCGAAATCGAGGATGTAAAAATCATCGCCGTTGACGAGCACTTGTCCGAGATGGTAATCGCCGTGAATTCGGATGCGTTCGGATTTCATTTTCGTCCAATTGAAATCGAGGAACAACTTTCTAATTTCTTTTTTGTTGTCGAGAAACTGATTGGCGAGTTCCAACGCCAGTCCATCGAGTTTGTGCAAATTATTTTCAAGGATATTCAATCGGTTTTGAAACTGATACGTCAACCGATTTTTCAGCCAAACCGTATAATCGCCGTTGTAGGTCGTTGGCGTAAAAGCCGTATCATGCGTGTCGCCACCAAGCGCAATGTGCATTTCTGCGGTGCGGGTTGCTAAGGTATGAATGCGAAGAAAAATACTCAATCCCGCCCAATCGATAATCTCATGTGGAATTTCGTTGATCTTCAATCTTTTGAATAATTCGATATCCGGAAGTTTGCCGATTTTGATTTTTTTGTGCTTTAGATTGTCGAAAATACGGTCCGTTTCATCCAGCATAAAATGCCAAGCATCTCCTTGGTTGGGCACCAATTCTTGCATCATTCCCAAGGTGATATTTCCTTCAGACAAAGCTACGTTGATGCTTCCAGTGTAGGCTGGTGAACTTTGGAAATCCATGGTTTCCGTTAGAAAACGACTGATCTCGTAATCGGGATTGGTGCTGGTGTAAATGCGACGGAAGATCTTTAGCACCAATGTATTGTTATAAATGATAGAAGTGTTGCTTTGCTCAACTCCCATAAATTTGGAACTCTTGTATTCCGTTTCTGTCAGTTTTTCGCCTTTGTGAAACTTCACTTTGACATCTGTTTTATCACCAGATGACACGATTTTATCGAATAGTAATTTTCTAAAATCTTCTTGATGCAGCGCGTCGACAAGAAAACCTTCCTGTCCGTTCATTTTGACTGGAGCGATAATCGTATTGGTGTCGAGTTCTTCTTCTGCCATAAAAGAAATAGGCATGAAGTAGTTTTGGAAGAACGCTTCTTTAAAATTGACTTCCAATAAAACACCGTAATAAGTATTTTTTTTGGAGGTCATTTTAAAGTACTCGACCACTTCAATGTACTTCAGCGTGCTGGCTTTACCTCCATACCAACGTTTGTTGATAATATAGTTTTCTAAAATATCCGAAGAAAAAACTTTTACAAATTCTTCATCTTCAAAGGCATTCTTCCACTCGGTTTTGAACACGAATGGATTTTGAAATTCATCTTCGTTAATTTTAGTGTCTTTCATTGGTTCAATTTTTTAATTCTCTTCTACCACAAAGATTCATAGATTCCATTCGGAGTAAAAGAGCGTTGCTTTACTTTAGTACACAAAGCCTATGTCAAAAATCTATTTTCTATTTTTTCCAACTATTCTATGTCTCTATGTGGTGAAAAAATCACCTTTGAATTTTAAATAAATGAAATGGCAAAGCGGGTGACAAATCTACGAAATTCCACTCTTTATCCCAGTAATAGGTGTTTCCGGTGATTAAGTCTTGCACTTTTATAGGCTCATTCCCCATTTGTTCCATCGGAATTCTCACCATTGCTTGCTGGTTGTTGAAATTATCCAAACTCACCACCATCAAGGTTTCGTTGGTCAAATCATCGTCGTATTTATAGTAAGCAATGACTTGTTCGTTATTGGTGCTACAAAACACAATGTTGTTGGTTTGCTGTAAGGAAGCATGCTCGTAACGAAGTGCGTTGATTCTGGTAATCAGCGTGGTGAGTTTGTTTTGAATCGTCCAATCCCAGTGATAGTATTCGTATTTCTCTGAATTGAGGTATTCTTCCTTGCCGGGCGCCATGGGTTCGCAAACGCGGTATTCGAAAACTGGTCCATAAATTCCAACGCTTGAACTTAAAGTCGCAGCCAAAAAGTACTTTTGTAAATGCACCGATTCGTTTCCGTTTTGTAAAGCAAACGGATTGATATCCGGCGTATTCGGCCAGAAGTTTGGACGATAGAATTCTTTTTGTTCGGTTTGCGTGAGTTCGGTTACATATTCGGTTAATTCCGCTTTAGAATTTCTCCAAGTAAAGTACGTATAAGACTGACTAAAGCCTTGTTTCGCCAACTCATTCATAATTTTCGGACGTGTGAAAGCTTCCGCTAAAAACAATACATCCGGATGTTTTTTCTTGATTTCGGCAATCAACCAACCCCAAAAATAGAAGGGTTTGGTGTGTGGATTATCAACGCGATATACTTTGATGTCACATTCTTCAATCCAAAACAAAGCTACATCTAACAATTCTTTCCACAGGTTTTTCCAATCCGTCGACTCGAAGTAAATCGGTTGAATATCTTGGTATTTCTTAGGTGGATTCTCTGCGTATTGCACCGTTCCGTCTGGTCGCCATTTGAACCATTGTGGAAAATCTTTCACATAAGGATGATCTGGAGCGGCTTGTAAGGCATAGTCCATAGCGACTTCAATCCCCAATGATTTTGCCTTTTTAACTAGTGATTTAAAATCTTCAATAGATCCTAATTCAGGATGTGTGGCTTTATGTCCACCATATTGTGAGCCAATACCCCAAGGTGAACCCACATCTCCGGGTTCTGCGTTGGTTGCATTGTTTTTACCTTTGCGATTGACTTCTCCGATGGGATGAATTGGTGGAAAATACAACGTGTCAAATCCCATGTCCGCAACACGTGGTAATAATTTTTCACAGTCTTTAAAAGTGCCGTGTTGACCTGCAACTTCCGAAGCTGAACGTGGAAAGAACTCATACCAAGTGCTGAACAACGCCTTCTTACGATCAACGTATATCTGTAGTTCCGCCGATTTATTCTCGATGTAAAGGATCGGATATTTTTTGAAGATGGCGGTCAATTCGTGCGACATTGCCATTTCGATTGCCTTGTCATATTCCTTTTCATCAACGAAATAGGCCGCTGCTTTTTTTAGAAATTCCTTTTCATCTTTGTCGGCTAATTTTTGAACCGCTTTGACGTATTCTGCACCTTCTAAAAGCTCGGACTTTACATATTGGTTGTCTTGAATTTTGCGTTCAGTGCCATGTTGCCAATTGAGTGCATAATCTACCCAACCTTCTATAAAATAAGTATATGTTCCTTGTTTCTCTACTTTAAATTCAGCTGTCCACGCGTCGTTTTCTGTAGGTCGCATTCGAACGTCTTGCCATTTTTTATCTTTTTCGTGTTTGTACTTTACTTGGCATTCGATAACGTCGTGACCATCTGAAAAAACGTCTGCGGTAACGGTTACTTTTTGTCCAACAATTCTTTTGATAGCGAACGCGCCACCATCTAATTGTGGCAATACATTTTCAATTACAATTCGGGTTTGATGTTGCATTTTATAATTTATTTATGACTTCTAAATTTAGTAAAAAATAGAGAAAACAATACCTTGCATTAAAATTTATTGAAATGACAAAGAAAACCAAAAAACCCAACCAAAGTTTGAAAATTCCTAAAATTATCCTCGTGGTTGGTCAATTTTTGTCGCTTATTTCAACAAAATTGACAGTGCTATTTGCCGCAAGATTGTTTACTTCTCCCATCAAACATAAGATTCCCAAACGCGAATTAGAGATGGATCGAAACAGTCGACAAGAAATATTGACTATTCCTTCAATTCAGAAGTCAATTGTTGTCTATCATTCTGGTGCCAGTTTGAAAAGAATCCTGTTGGTGCATGGTTGGTCTGGAAGAGGAACACAACTGATGAAGTTTGCCGCC
>CANHEA010000031.1 GCA_947459635.1 Flavobacteriaceae bacterium
AAACAAGAGGTGGACAATTCCTCGTAAAAGAAACCCAATGTGAAGACATTTTCACACCGGAAGATTTTAATGAAGAACAATTGATGATGCGCGACTCCGTTAAAGAGTTTGTCGACAAAGAAATCTGGCCCAATAAAGATCGTTTCGAAAAGAAAGATTACGCCTTTACCGAGGAAAGCATGAAAAAAGCGGGCGACTTAGGATTTCTCAGTGTCGCCGTTCCTGAGTCCTATGGCGGAATGGGAATGGGATTCGTCAATACGTGTTTGGTGTGTGATTATATTTCAGGTGCAACTGGTTCGTTTTCCACCGCTTTTGGTGCGCATACCGGAATCGGAACCATGCCAATAACACTCTACGGAACTGAAGCACAAAAACAAAAATACGTTCCCAAATTGGCCACTGGTGAATGGTTCGGCGCGTATTGTTTGACCGAACCTGGTGCTGGGTCTGACGCCAACTCGGGAAAAACAAAAGCCGTTTTATCGGAAGACAGAACGCATTACAAAATCACAGGACAAAAAATGTGGATTTCTAATGCTGGATTTTGTTCCCTTTTTATTGTTTTTGCAAGGATAGAAGATGACAAAAACATCACCGGATTTATTGTCGAAAATAATCCAAGTAATGGAATCACGATGAACGAAGAAGAGCACAAACTCGGTATTCGCGCTTCTTCAACAAGACAAGTGTTTTTTAATGAAACCAAAGTTCCGGTAGAAAACATGCTTTCCGAACGTGGCAATGGATTCAAAATCGCGATGAATGCCTTGAATGTCGGTCGAATCAAATTGGCGGCCGCTTGTCTAGATGCGCAACGCAGAGTGACTTCAGGAGCTGTAAAATATGCCAATGAAAGAATGCAATTCAATACTGCCATAGCACAATTTGGCGCCATCCGTTACAAATTAGCCGAAATGGCAACGAGTTGTTATGCTGGAGAAAGTGCCACCTATCGTGCGGCTAAAGACATTGAAGATCGCATCCAAATTCGAGAAAGCGAAGGAAGTTCTCATCAAGAAGCAGAATTAAAAGGAGTGGAAGAATACGCCATCGAATGTTCTATATTGAAGGTTGCGGTATCGGAAGATGTTCAAAATTGCGCTGATGAAGGCATTCAAATTTTCGGTGGAATGGGATTCTCAGAAGACACACCGATGGAAAGTGCTTGGCGTGATGCCCGTATTTCAAGAATTTATGAAGGCACCAACGAAATCAATCGAATGCTGTCCGTTGGGATGTTGATCAAAAAAGCTTTTAAAGGTCACGTTGATTTATTGGGTCCAGCAACAAAAGTACAAGAAGAACTAATGGGTATTCCTTCGTTCGATACGCCCGACTATTCTGAATTGTTTGCCGAAGAAAAAGAAATGATTGGCAAACTGAAAAAAGCGTTTTTGATGGTTGCTGGCGGTGCAGTTCAAAAATACGGACCAGAACTAGACGGACATCAGCAACTTCTCATGGCGGCAGCGGATATCTTGATCGAAATTTATATGGCTGAATCTACACTACTTCGCACCGAAAAACTAGCGAAGAATAGAGGGGAAGTCAATGTCAAAGAACAAATTGCCATGGCAAAATTGTATTTGTATAAAGCAGTCGATATTGTAACCCAAAAAGGAAAAGAAAGCATTATATCCTTTGCCGAAGGCGACGAACAACGCATGATGTTGATGGGATTACGTCGATTTACAAAATACACCAACATGCCCAATATCGTCGGATTACGCGAAACGATTACGACAAAATTGGTGGCTGAAAACGAATATTGTTTTTAGAAAAACTGTTGAAATGAATGTTGAAAAACCGTTGCTGTTTTGCTACAGAACGGTTTTTTTATTTGTACTAAACGAGTATTTTAGTACAAAATAATACAACATGAAATTACTTGGAATTGGTTCTAGAATAAATCACACCGAATACGGAAAAGGAGTTATAACAAATGTTTCCTCAACAGAATATTGGGTAACTTTCATCGATAATGGATTAGAAACCATCGACATCGATAGTGAATTCGAAGTGATTGCCGCAGCCGAAAACGAAGTCGACACTGTTAGCTTTTACGATGTGGAACAAAGCCTTCTATCGATACTAAAAAAATGGAATGGACTTGGGGAACCAGTTGCGCTTGGTGATAAATGGAAAGGCGGTAAAATGACACTTGAACCTGGACAAGCAGGACTAGCGTCGAAAGACGTTCCGATTGATGTTTTCTTCCATAAAATAGTAATGCTACGCGACCGATTGCGGGTAATGGAACAAAAGATCAACGCGAGCAATTTAGAAGAAATTGAAAAAGTAGAATTGCAGCAATATATCACTAGAATTTACGGAAGTTTGACCACTTTTAATGTTTTATTCAAATCGCAGAACGATTATTTTGTTGGGGAAAAAACCAAGTAATTTTAAGCTAAACTTAATATCTACGACCGCTTTTAAGTTGTAACTTTAAAGTTCATTTTAAATTCCATTCTCATGAAAAAAATAGCGCTCTCCATGATTGCCATTACAGCTTTGCTCATCAATTGTAAATCCAACAGCAAGGCCAGCGACACGAAAAAATTAGAAATTGCCTTTGAATCCAAAAGCAATAGTTCAGTAACGGGCACAGCTTCCTTCATAGAAAAAAATGGCAAAGTGACTTTTGTGGCTAAAATTGCTGGATTGAAACCGGGAGAACACGCTATTCACATTCACGAAAAATCAGATTGCTCTGCCGCTGATGGAAGTTCAGCTGGCAGCCATTGGAATCCTACATTCAAGAAACATGGCAAATGGGGTGTTGGCGAATACCACAAAGGTGATATTGGCAACTTTACCGCAGATGAAAAAGGAAACGGAACCATTACGTTAACTACAGACGAATGGTGCATCGGTTGCGGCGATCCTGCCAAAGACATCATGGGCAAAGGACTAATTGTACATGCTGGCACTGACGATTTCACCACGCAGCCCTCTGGAAATGCTGGTGCTCGTGTTGCTTGTTCTGCGATTATCAAATAACTTTTTCGTTTGGAATATCCGGAATTACTATATTTCAAAAATGCTAGTGAATGGCGCCAATGGCTTCATGAAAATCATCTTATCTATAAGAAAGTTGAACTAGTTTTCTATCGTGGTGATAGCAATTTTGAAAGTATGCGATGGGAAGAAGCGGTTCAAGTGGCCATTTGTTTTGGTTGGATTGATTCGACAGTCAGAAAACTAGACGATGAAAGACGCAAGCAAACTTTCACCCCAAGGAAAGACAAAAGTGTTTGGAGCAAACTCAATAAAACGTACATAGAAAAATTACTTGAAGAAGGTTTAATGCACGAAAGTGGATTAAAAAAAATAGAAACTGCCAAAGAAAATGGCTCGTGGGAATCATTGGATGCAGTTGAAGATCTACAAATTCCCGAGGATTTATTAGAGGCTTTTCAAGAAAACAAAACGGCCTTCGACAATTATCACCAATTTAGTCGTTCCTATAGAAAGAGCTATTTATATTGGCTTAATCAAGCGAAAAGACCGGAAACAAGGGCGATTAGAATTCAAGAAATCATTCGCTTGTGTGCACAAAACATCAAATCCAGATAGCTAGAATTTCATAATAATATAAAGTTCATTTCGATTAGATTTCTCAAAAAAGTATAGCTTTGTAGCTTTAAAACAAAGCTATGATTAACCCATCAGTACACGGCTGGATTGACAAATTTTTTATTGAGCAGAAAGTTGCAAAACTTGAAGCGGTAGAAAGTGCGGATTCATTTTATACTGAGATTCGAAAAACGGGTTTCATTTACGGTCACATCATCGCTTTTGCATCTCAAAACGGGAAAATTCCAGACGGATGGCTCGACGATGAAATTTCAAAAGTAGCTTTATTGAGCGGCCTTTATGGCGTTTTCGCTTTGAATTCTGCGGATAAAAGTGCGGAACTATTTCTGAAAAACGCAGTGGATTTTTATAACGAGATGAATCCACAAGGATTTAATTTTTTTAAAAAAGTACTTCCCCATTCGACAGCATCGTCAACTTTAGAGAAAATTATTGATGAACGTGTCCAAACGAATGATAATATTATCAGTAAAAATTTCTCTCATATAGTTACCAATGCCTTGTTGTTTGTTGATATCCTCGCTTTTCAACATTATTTAAATGAAGGTCATATCCCTGAGAAGTACTTAAAGAAGATCGAGGAAACGATTGTCAGCATTGTGACTTTGTCTTTGCGAACCAAATCAAATAAATCCCAACACGACGATTTATTAATCAAACTATTTGAAGCTTCGGTTCGATATAGTAAGTTTTCTAAGATAAGTAATCAGAATCTTGAAACACTTGAACTTGACTATTTCGCCAATGAGCTCGAGAAGTACTATCTTATTGATATTGCAGGATTGGCTTTATGGAGTGACGGCGTTGTCGAAAAAGACGAAGCTTATTTCTTACATAAGTTGGCCGAGATTATGGCAGTTCGAGACACTTTCGTTATAGACAGCATTCACTCAACCAATGCTTTTATTACGAAGCACAAAAAGGACATTCCGTACTTTAACTATTCTAATCCTGTCAAACATTTTTACGATCAAACGACCCAATTGGTTATTACCTTGATCAACCGAAATAAGAAGCGTTTGTCTAAGGAAATCTCTCAAAGTAAGGAATTGATGGTGCTACTGGCCTACTCTACACAACGAGATTTAGATAAAGAAGAAAAGAAAAAAGTCAAAAAGCAAATCCTAGATATTTGCAAAACAATCCCGTCGTTAACGATATTTTTGATCCCAGGAGGCAGCTTATTATTGCCCATCTTAATCAAGTTTATCCCCCAACTCTTACCTTCGTCTTTCAATGAAAATCTGGAGGATGAATAGTTTGAATCCACGAAAAGGAGTGTTCAAAAATAGCCTCTTTCTCTTCTTGAATAAAATCTAAAAACGCTTTAGCAACAGGAGTTAATGGTTTATTTTTTAACCAAACCAACCGCCAATCAGTTGTAATAGGAAGTCCCTTAATTGGAATAATTTTCAATTCACCTCGTTCCAATTCGTTCTTTATTCCAATCAAAGGCATAATCGAAATTCCTAAGTCCGCAAGCAGCGCCTGCTTTACTGCTTCATTGGATGTCAATTGAAGTTTCATTCCTACAGAAATATTTCGATTGCTCAGAAAATTCTCCATAGCTATTCTAGTGGCGGAACCTTCTTCTCTAAAAATCAATGGATATTGCGTAAATATCGCCTCTATTTTTGCATTTTGATCAATTTCCAAATTCTTATTGCCAACCAAAAACAACTTGTTTTCCATCAAAAGAATTTCATCTAATTTTAAATCCTTCGGCAATACCGAAACCAAGGCAAAATCAATTTGATTTTCTTTCAAACTTTGAATCACTTTTGATTTATTGGTCACGTCCATATCGAGTTCTATGCCTTTGTTGGTATTCATAAACTTAGATAAGTAAAAAGGCATCAAATACTTTCCCGTGGATACGACGGAAATTCGCAATCGTCCCGCAATCATTCCTTTGAAAGCAGAAGTTCGAAAATTGATCATATTCACTTCATCAATAATCCTTTGTGCCGCCAAAGCGATTTCATTTCCAAATTCAGTGACATACAATTTCCGACCAACGACTTCCGTCAACGGAATTTCAAATTGATCTTGAAAGTTTCGCAACTGAATAGAAATAGCTGGTTGGGTTAAATGCAACTCTTCCGCCGCTTTCGTGATGCTTTTGGTTTGTGTTATTTTTAGAAATACTTGCAGTTGATGTAAAGTGTAATTCATAAATTATTTTAATGCAATTCATTACAAATATAAATAAAAATATATGAACTATTTCTATCAATTTTGTCCCATAAAATATTAATTACAAAAACATGACTAGAATAACAGTTGCAAAAGGAGACGGAATTGGTCCGGAAATTATGGATGCTACTTTAGATATTATCAAAGCAGCAGGCGCAAAAATTGAAATCGATGAAATTGAAGTAGGTGAAAAAGTTTACCTCTCAGGAAACACTTCAGGTATCGCTGCCGAATCGTGGGATATCATCCGAAGAAACAAAATATTTTTGAAAGCACCGATTACAACTCCACAAGGTGGCGGTTATAAAAGTTTGAATGTTACGACGAGAAAATTTTTGGGATTGTACTCAAATGTACGACCATGTATGAGCTTACATCCATTTGTGGAAACCAAACACCCTAAAATGGATATTGTAATTGTTCGAGAGAATGAAGAGGATTTATATGCTGGAATTGAGCATCAACAGACGGATGAAGTTGTTCAATGCCTAAAAATCATCAGTCGCCCTGGTTGTGAGAAAATCGTGAGATATGCCTTTGAATATGCTAAAGTTTATGGCAGAAAAAAGGTGACCTGTTTTACAAAAGACAACATCATGAAGCAATCTGATGGGTTGTTTCACCAAGTGTTTGATGAGATTGCAGCAGAATACCCAGAAATTGAAAACGAACACTGGATTATTGATATTGGTGCGGCAAAAATGTCAGACACTCCAGAAGTTTTTGATGTTATTGTTACTTTGAATCTTTATGGTGATGTACTTTCAGATATTGCTGCTCAAATTGCAGGATCTGTTGGATTGGCAGGTTCTGCAAATATTGGTGAAGAATGCGCCATGTTTGAAGCTATTCATGGTTCTGCACCGCGACGCGCTGGTCAAAACTTAGCAAATCCTTCAGGTTTATTGGAAGGTGCAGTAATGATGTTGAATCATATTGGTCAAACGGAAGTTGCGGAAAACGTACAAAATGCTTGGTTGAAAACTATTGAAGATGGAGTTCACACTTATGATATCTACAAAGAAGGGATTAGTAAACAAAAAGTGGGCACGAAAGAATTTGCTCAAGCGGTGATTGCTAATTTAGGTAAGAAACCGAGCTTGCTTAAAGAAGTTTCCTACGCAAAAGAAGCCGCACTTAATTTGCCAAAATACGTAAAGAAACCTGCTGCAAAAAAAGAATTGGTTGGCGTAGATGTGTTTGTACATTGGAATGGTACTAGTCCAAATGAATTGGCTGACACCGTACAAAAACTAAATAGTTCAGCGGCAAAACTTTCTATGATTACGAACCGCGGTATCAAAGTTTGGCCTGATGGATTTAGCGAAACATTTTGCACTGACCATTGGAGATGCCGATTCAAACCAACTAATGGAAACACACTTACAAAAGGCGACATCATTCAACTGCTGTCAAGTGCCGTTGACAATGGAATTGATTCAATTAAAACTGAAAACCTCTACGAATTTGATGGAAAACCTGGTTTCTCATTAGGTCAAGGACAATAATAACGATATGGAACTACATTTAATAGACGGACAGTTTAATGCTGCCGATGCAATAGCAATTCTTACACAATTGGCGGAAGTGAAAATCAAATATCACGAAAATAAGGTAAAGACTAGCCACAATGAAGAAGACATTAAGATGCGAGAGCGAAAAATCAAAAATCTCCAAAAAGAATTGGCGGCTTCGCGTGAGCATATTCAAAAGCAAACAAGTAGTATCACCATTAATAGCACAATAAATCTATAATATTATGGAAAACCAAGAACTCAACTACAAATTGATAGACGGCGAATTTTCAGCAGAAGAAGCTCAAAAAATCCTGATGTCTTTAATCAATAATAAAATTGATTTTCACAGTCTATTTGCTTTTAGCAACCACATTCGTTTCAATGGTGATGTTAATGGTTCTAAGAAAAGAATCGAAGAATTGACGCAAACAAGAGAAGAAATTGCTGAAGTCACTAAAAAAGCAAATTTAGAAGGATATCATTTTGTCATCAAAAGCACGATATCTCTCGAATTGATAAAAGATGCTGTCCTGAGTGAATAAATTCTAAAGACTTTTTTACTCGAATAACTATGGAATTATTTCAAAATAGGAAAATAGTCATCGCGACAAAGCATGAAAAAGAAAAGGTGATTAAGCCTATTTTGGAAAGTAATTTAGATGTTCATTGTTTTATTCCCAATAATTTCGACACGGATCAATGGGGTACTTTTTCGGGTGAAATAGAACGGAATGAAGATGTACTAAATACCCTTCGCAAAAAATGTCTCAATGCTATGAAAGAGAATAGTTGCGATCTTGCAATTGCAAGCGAAGGGTCATTTGGTGCACATCCTACCATATTTTTTGCACACGCAGATGACGAGGTGGTCATGCTGATGGATACAAAAAATGAGTTGGAACTTGTCGCTCGTGAAATTAGTACTGACACCAACTTTAACGGAAGTTATGTCGAGAACAAAAGTGAACTATTGGCGTTCGCTTCAAAAACCAAGTTCCCATCACACGGCCTTATCCTCAAGTCGTCAGAAAGCAGTTTTGAAAAAGCAATTAAGGGAATCACCGACGAGAAACTACTCCTAGAAGCGTTTGAAAACTTGTCAAACCAATACGGAAAAGTATATGTTGAAACCGATATGCGTGCCTTGTACAATCCTACGAGGATGACGGTTATCGAAAAAGCTGTTAATAAACTTGTGAATGTTATCCTATCGCAGTGTCCAAACTGTGAAACTCCGGGGTTTACGGTCACTGAAGTCAAAGAAGGCTTGCCTTGCGAATGGTGCAACTCTCCTACCCGATCAACATTAAGTTTTATATCATCTTGTAAAAAATGTAATTTTGCAAGCGAAGAAAAATACCCGCATCAAAAAACCACCGAAGATCCCATGTATTGTGATTTTTGTAATCCGTAAATAATGACACTCATATCAAATGATATTTCAAAAGCAGTTGCCATTCTTAGCCAAGAAGAATTGGTAGCCATTCCTACTGAAACAGTATATGGATTGGCGGGAAATATTTACAGCGAGAAAGCCATCAAGTCGATTTTTGAAATGAAAAAACGCCCTTTTTTCAATCCGCTTATCGTGCATATTCATTCAACTAGTCAATTAAGTGATTTGGTTGATGATGTTCCCGAGAAAGCGAAAGCCCTTGCAAGTGCATTTTGGCCGGGTTCATTGACATTGGTCTTAAAGAAGAAAAACACAGTTCCAGACCTCATCACTGCTGGTAAGAATTCTGTGGCGGTGCGAATACCTGACCATCCAATTGCACTCGAGTTATTAAAATCTCTGGACTTTCCCTTGGCAGCTCCAAGTGCAAATCCTTTTGGATCGATAAGCCCAACAAATGCAAAGCACGTGTCTGACTACTTTGATGGCGTTTTGTCTATGGTTTTGGATGGAGGCGACTGTGTTAATGGCATCGAATCGACGATTGTTGGATTTGAAGAAGACGAACCGATTGTGTATCGCTTGGGTTCCATTTCACTTGAATCGATCGAGAATGTCATTGGAAAAGTTCAAATTAAAAACAAAAAAGAAGCAGCTCCTGACGCTCCAGGCATGCTCTCAAGACATTATGCTCCAAAAACAAGAACGTATTTGGAAAATGATGTCGAAGCTACAGTAAATCGCTTTCCTAATAAACGAATTGGCGTGCTACTATTTCAAAACAGCATTGAACACGAAGAAATAGTCAGTCAGGAAATACTGTCTAAAAATGGCGACATAAAAGAGGCTACTTCTCAGCTTTATGCCGCATTACATCGATTAGACAAGCAAAATCTAGATGTTATCATTGCAGAAAAATTCCCAGACTTTGGACTAGGAAAATCTATAAATGACCGCTTAGAACGTGCGACCAAGACCAATTGATTACTGCTGCTTTATGTAACGAAATAAATTCTGAAATTAGACTGAAAATTTCAGTTGATATACTTCATCCAAATCTTTATTTGAACTCATGTTAACACCCAAATCTGTGACATAACCAGAATTTAGACCGTAAGTCCAGCCGTGAAGTGTTAGATCTTGACCGTTTCTCCACGCGCCTTGCACAATGGATGTCTTAGCCAAATCAAATACTTGTTCTTGCGCGTTAATTTCAACAAACTTATTAAATCGGTCGTCTTCATCTTCAAAGGAATTCAAGTAATCTTCATGTAATCGGTAGACATCTTTTATATGTCGAATCCAGTTATCAATCAACCCAATAGATTGATTTCCCATAGCTGCTTTGACGCCACCGCAACCGTAGTGACCGCAAACAATTACATGCTTAACTTTCAGAACATTAACGGCATAATCTAAAACGCTCAACATATTCATATCACTATGAATAACCATATTAGCAATATTTCTATGCACGAAAACTTCCCCTGGTTTGGCGCCAATAATTTCGTTTGCAGGAACGCGACTATCAGAACATCCAATCCACAATAGTGGCGGCTGCTGCCCTTTGGCTAAGTCCTTAAAATATTCTTTATCTACAGCCAATTGATCCTCGACCCACTTTTTGTTGTTGTCTAGTATTTTTTTATAAAAATCTGCACTCATAATATTTATGTTTATTATTATTCAAAAAAGATTTCTTTATTTTCAACTACTTCCATCTTACGTTTCATCACATTATATTTTTGTTCAATCGTTACGGTGTTTTTGTAACCGTCACTATTTTCCAAATTGTATTCTGACTTAAAGCCAACTAATTTAACGTTTATATTTAGTTCTTTTGATTTTATTGTATGGAACTCATAAATTAAATCCAAAACGTCATGAGCAATATAAACCGTTTCATTCGCATTGATCACAACCTTGGAGTTTGCCGGCAGGTCATTCAGTGTCGTTTTGATTGCAGATTTATTCAGAAAAGAAATTTCTTGAGCCAATTCGATGTGGATAATATCGCCTTCTTGATACTCTTCTTTTCTAAATTTGTATGCCCTTTTCATATTGCCTTTTAGGACAAAAATAGCACTGATAATCATTCCTAAGGCGACACCTTTTAATAAATCTAAGAAAACAACCGCAAAAAACGTGGCTAAAAAGGGTACAAATTGGTACTTCCCTTTTTTCCAAAAATGCAGTATTATTTTTGGATTGGCTAACTTATAACCTACGAGCAATAATACGGCGGCTAAAGTCGCTAGAGGAATTTTATTCAAGATTACTGGAATCGTCAATACACTAATTAATAATAAAACGCCATGCAAAATTGCTGACATTTTTGAGTTTGCTCCAGCTGCGCTATTAGCAGAAGTTCTGACCACCACTGAAGTCATGGGCAAACCGCCAAGTAGTGAACTGATGATATTTCCAATTCCTTGCGCTTTCAACTCGACATTGGTATCTGTATATCTTCGTTGAACGTCCATTCTATCTGCAGCCTCAATACATAATAATGTTTCGATGGAAGCTACAATTGCGATGGTTACACCGACCATCCAAACCTTTGAATTAGACAATGCTGAAAAATTTGGAGTCACAATCATATTTCCAAAATCTTGGAGTGACTGGGGAATCGGTAAGGTCACTAGATGACTACTCAAGATCTGAAGAGAATTCCCTGTAGCGATAAAAAATTCATTAAGCAAAATACTGGCAATAACAGCAATTAAAGCTGGTGGGATGAATTTAATTTTCTTAAAAACATCAAGCTTTGGCAAAGTAAGTAATATGGTCAACGAAACTACAGTAATAACTACAGAACCCAATTGAATGTGATGCAATACATCCCATAATTCTGAAAATGAATTTTGCCCATCAATTTGCGCGAAGGCTTCATCTCCTTCAAAATCTGGATCGTAACCAAAGGCATGAGGAATTTGCTTGAGAATTATAATTACACCAATTCCAGCTAACATTCCTTCAATCACATTTGTTGGAAAATAATTAGAAATACTTCCAGCTTTTATAAATCCTAAGATTAGTTGTAAAATACCAGCAATAAAAACAGCGGTTAGAAAGATATCAAAAGCGCCAAGATCAGTTATTGCAGTTAGGACAATGGCGGTTAGACCAGCGGCAGGTCCCGAGACGCTCAAATGCGATGTACTTATCAATCCAACGACGACACCACCAATCACTCCTGAAATAATTCCTGAAAATAAAGGTGCTCCACTGGCAAGAGCAATTCCAAGACATAAAGGAAGTGCCACCAAAAAAACTACTAAACCTGAAGCAAAATCAGACTTAAAAGTTCTAAATATATTTATGTTTTTTTCCATAATTTGAACTAAATTAAAAAATAAAGATATTCACAAGTAGCTTGCGAAAGATAAAATTGACTTTACTTAATTTAGTTCTGGAGGAGGAATAAAAATGGAATAGGAAAGAAAATTACGCTTGAGTATATTCTTAAAAACGTTGATTTTGTTGGTTTCAGAAATGTGCAAGAAAAAAAAGAGTATAGGTTCCGATTTCAAATCAAATTTAAAAAATTCATCGAGTTCCCCATCTGCTGCTGTAATACTTAACGACACTTCATTGCCATTGTCAATCAAGCTCAAGATTGTTGGAGTGGCAATATATGATGTAAACAATATTAAAAGAAATCCTACAGCTAATTTCATATCGCAAAAATAAGAGTTCCTATTTGGAATCAAAATAAAAAATAATTAATTCGCAAAGAATTAACAGTGACGGCTTGGACCCAAAAAATACATGAGAAAAATAAAAGTAGCTTCATATAGTTTTAGCTTATAGTAATTATATTTGCATCACAAAAAACTATTTGAAATGACGATTACCCAACTCCAATATGTCCTAGCTGTCGCAGAATATAAGAATTTTACTTTGGCCGCCGAAAAATGCTTTGTGACGCAACCTACGTTGAGTATGCAGATTCAAAAAGTCGAAGAAGAACTTAGTATTCAGATTTTTGACAGAAGCAAAAAACCCATTCAATTGACGGATATTGGACAAAAGATCGTCAATCAAGCCAAAAATATTGTCAACGAAGCAGATCGCATGCAGGATATTGTTGAACAGCAAAAAGGGTTTATTGGTGGTGAATTTCGGTTGGGAATTATCCCGACGATTATGCCAACCTTGCTACCGATGTTTTTGAATAATTTTATTAAAAAATATCCAAAAGTTAAACTGATCATAGAGGAATTGAACACGGATGAGATTATCCTTAAACTGAAAAATGGTCATCTTGATGCGGCGATTGCAGCAACCCCATTGATGGAGGAAAAAATCAAGGAAGTTGTCTTGTATTTTGAACCTTTTATGGCCTATATCCCGCAATGGCACAAATATTATCCCAAAAACGAAATAGAAGTCAGTGATTTGGATGTAGATGAAATTTTACTATTGCAAGACGGTCATTGTTTTCGTGATGGTATTCTAAATCTCTGTAAAAATGTGAGCAAATCGGATTTCTCGCATTTTCAGTTAGAAAGTGGCAGCTTTGAAACGCTAATCAAATTGGCAGATGAAGGATTGGGAATCACTTTACTTCCTTACCTACATACCTTAGATTTAAAAGAAAATGATAAGCTAAAATTGAAACATTTTGCTGAACCAAAACCAGCAAGAGAAGTCAGTTTGATCTTTCCAAAAACGGAATTAAAAATTCAAATC
Source organism: Flavobacteriaceae bacterium (assembly GCA_947459635.1). GTDB lineage: Bacteria > Bacteroidota > Bacteroidia > Flavobacteriales > Flavobacteriaceae > Flavobacterium. The sequence goes on from CANHEA010000031.1 coordinate 13,408, forward strand.
ATCGATGCATTGCGAAGTACAATTGCCGGCGTTGTCAAAGGTGCAATAGTATTTCAAAATATCGAAATCATAAGCCCGATGCCTAAAAAATAAAAAAGGAACCAAATGGTTCCTTTTTCAATATCAATTGACAATACTTATGTATTGTTGAAGTTCTGGCTTTTCCGTGGTGAAATTCTGTAACCATTTCTTTAATTGCTCCAACTCATAAGGCAACAAATTTTTTATTGCTTTACGTAATTCTTTGCAAAAAAGTACTGGATCGAAGCTCACTCTCTCAAGCACCGATTTTGTGTAGTCGTAGATCATTCTAGGCATAATGGTAAGATTTAGGGGTTATCTTAATAAGAACGTGAGGTAAATGTAAAATTAAATTTAATTTACACCGATTAAATACTTAAAAATCCGATTAAATGCACGTTTTGTTAAAATAAATAAAGTATAAACTTACAAATGATAAAATTAACAATTAAGAATTAACATAAAAAAAGGAGCCATTTAAGCTCCTGTTAGTTTTATTTGTTAACGTAGATGAGACATTGCCTTAATTCTGGCCTTTCGACGGTGTAACTTAAAAGCCATTCGGTAAGTTGCTCGATTTCGTAAGGTAAAAGCACTTTTAGCGCTTTTTCTAGTTCCTTACAAAAAAGTGAAGGATCGAAACTCACTCTTTCGAGTATGCTTTTAGTGTACGCAAACATGGTTCTTTTCATAAAAAGTGTCAAAGATTTAAAGAACTGGTTAATTAAATATAAACCAAATGTAAATAAAAAAAGATTCGTTATTACAAACGAAATGTTAATTGGGAATATTGCATTTGATGATAAAATTTAACATCTTTTAGCTCTAAACATTTCTCTTTTGCCAGGTGGACCTTCTAGTTTCTCGACTGAAAATCCAACCTGTATCATATTTCTCTTTACAATGCCGCGAGCAGCATAAGTAACTAATATACCTCCCGGTTTCAAAGCAGTATACATTCTTGAAAACACATCTACCGTCCATAATTCGGGTTGCACTCTAAATCCAAATGCATCAAAATAAATCAAATCAAATTGCTCTTGGTCATCAATTGTTTCAATCAATTGCTTTCTTTTGGTCAAACAAAAATCTTTTGAAATTGCCATTTCTTGTTCCCATGGACAAATATGCATCAATTGAAAAAAAGAATCGTGATCCGGCACATTTAATTCGTTTGTAAAATTCATTGCCGCTATTTCATCCGCAGAGATTGGATAAGCTTCAATTCCGACATAGTTAATAGGTTGATGCTTCTCTTTTGATTCCAAAAAAGTGATAAATGCATTGAGTCCCGTACCAAATCCTATTTCCAAAATTGAAATTGCGCGATTTTCGAATAACGTCAATCCATTCTTGATAAAAACGTGTTTCGCTTCTTGAATTGCGCCATGTTTTGAATGGTAATTTTCGTCCCAATCTGACAAATGAATTGTAGTAGAACCGTCCGAGGTGATGTGTATTTCTCTCTGCACAGGTTAGGGAATATACAATTTCTTGATTCTCGTAATTGGTCCGCCACATTTTTCTTCATGGCACTGAACACAAGCATTCACCCCGTCATTGAAATGTTGCTTTGCATTTTTTGGATCTTTATAAATCAGTTCCTGTGAAGCGATAAAGCGTTGCGCCTCCTCTTTGAAAAAGAGATCGTTCTCCGTTGGATCCGTCATCACCGCACTATGAATTTTTAAAAAATGATTGGGAAATTTTCCAATGGTATCCCCTTTTAGAATTCGTGCCTTCAGTCTTTGATTATCAACGTACATTTGCTCCATCAAGGTCGACATTTCAGACATTTTATACATCTTAAATGATTTGCCTTTAGATTCCTTTGAACACGATTCTTGTTCAACTTTCGACTCTTTCTTACTACATGCAACAACTGCAAATAATAACAGTGTCAATAATAATATCCTATTTTCCATTGCTTTTGATTAATACACCATCCGCCACAAATGAGTAGCTCTTTAGTGGACTTGTAATACTATCAATTGCTGCTTGCGATTTACCAGCGTCTTTTGCATAATGTTTTTGTTCTTCAATGCTTTCGATACTCAGAAAAGCTTTGCCATTTATGATTACCTCTTCGCCTTTTGAATTTAATGGCATAAAGAAACCATAGTCTTTAAATTTTACAAATGCTGCCTGACCCTTGCCCAAATCAACATTCATCCAACAACCTTTCTTTTGGCAAACGTCATTGATTTTAGAAGAAAATTTTAGATTCAATGTGTCGCCTTCCTTCATCGACTCATACTTACTGAAAAGATCTTCCTTAGATATCGCATGATCAGCGGTTATACTATCGCCAAAGGAACTGTACGAAACGTCACTATCTCCAATACTAGCGGAGTATTTACAACTTGTTAGAACAACAGCAAGTGAGAAAACAAAGGTTCTGAGAATCATAATAATTGGTATTAATAATTGCAACAAAAATAGCCACTAAAGCCATTCAAAGTGAAAATAATGGAAACTTTTTTGATACCTATTACCAAAATAGAATCAAATTAATGGTAAATCATCATTATTGCAAAAACTGAGAAAATAATTAAGGACAAATTATTAGAATGGCGTAATTTTATTATTTTAGCCTAAAATAAGTAAATAAAAATAACTTGCGTTTATTTTAATTGCTATACGTTCATTACCAAGTCTTTATATTTTTATTTCACCTCAAAACTTCTCACTAATGAGTTCAAATATTACTCACGAAATCGATGTCGTAACCGTTCCTCACTCAAAAATAGAAACAGTTGACTTTGAAAACCTTTCATTCGGAAGTGTTTTTACAGATCATATGTTTATTTGCGATTTTAAAGAAGGAAAATGGCAAAAACCTAGTATTAAACCTTATGAACCTTTTTTAATAGATCCATCGGCAAAAGTTTTTCACTACGGGCAAGCCATTTTTGAAGGAATGAAAGCGTATAAAGATGAAAGCGACGACGTGTGGTTATTTCGTCCTGATCAAAATTTGGATCGATTGAATAAGTCGGCAGTTCGTATGGCAATGCCTGAAATTCCAGAGGATATTTTTATGAGTGGTTTACATCAACTCTTAGATTTGGAGCGTAATTGGGTAAAAAAAGGTTTTGGAAACACGCTATATATTCGTCCTTTTATGATTGCTATTGGAAGCGGTGTTATTGCAGCACCGTCAACGCAATATCGATTTATGATCATTCTTTCGCCAGCAAAATCCTATTATTCAGGAGAAGTAAAGGTTCTTATTGCTGAACACTATAGCCGTGCTGCGAATGGTGGAATCGGAGCTGCAAAGGCAGCAGGAAATTATTCTGCTCAATTCTATCCAACTAAATTGGCCAATGAGAAAGGATTCCAACAAATCATTTGGACCGACGATGCCACGCATACCAAATTGGAAGAAGCTGGAACGATGAATGTTTTCTTTAGAATTAACGATACCATATACACCGCCCCTACTAGCGAGAGAATTCTTGATGGTGTCACTCGAAAAAGTTTGATTGCGATTGCAAAAAGAGATGGCATTAAGGTAGAAGAGCGATCTGTTTTAGTAGATGAAATCATTCAAGGTGCCAAAGACGGAAGTTTGAAAGAGATTTTCGGTGCCGGAACAGCAGCCGTTGTCAATCCGATTGTTGGATTTTCGTATGAAGATGTGTATTATGAATTACCTAAAATTGAAAAATCGATTGCTCTAGAATTAAAAGAAAAATTGACAAATATTCAATACCGCTTGGCAGAAGACACTTTTGGTTGGATGGTGAAGGTGTAAGAAAAATAGTCTTTCATAAATATAAAAAGGCGTAGTTAAAAAATTACGCCTTTTTTTATGTCATCTAGAATAAATACAGGCTTTATCTCAGTATTTTTGAAAAATCTGGTTTAAAATAATTCGGTCCTTTCATCACTTTGCCGTCTTCGCGATAAATGGGTTTTCCATCTTCACCCAACTTACTCATATTGCTGCGTTGAATTTCATCAAAAACTTCTTCTATTTTGTGTTGCAATCCATGCTCGATGATTGTACCACATAGGATATATAACATATCTCCTAATGCGTCGGCAATTTCTACTAAATCATTATTTTGAACCGCTTCTAGGTATTCTTCATTTTCTTCTTTCATCAGATTGAAACGAAGTATCTTCTTAGTCTCACCCAAATCAGCTCTTGGATGTTCACTGTGTCCGATGGCAAACGCAGTATGAAATTCTTTTACCGCGTGAAGTTGTTTTTGCATAATATCGAGGTTTTTATTACTAACGCAAAATAAAAACTTTCACTTACAATTGATTACATTTGGCAAAAATTTTATCACAATGTTTTCGACAGGACAATGGGTTTTCGCCGCTTTATTTTTAGTCAGTTTTATTTTAGTTATGATCGTCGCGTACCGAAAAGACATCCAAATTCATCAGAAATTTTACAAAGGCAGTTACAAAGTGCTGTTCGCATTTCTTCTTTTTATTTTTTTGCTTTTCCTGATTAAAGTCTTTATGAAACGCTAGAGGAAATCCGTACGGAAAACCCCGAGGAAAACCACGGGGAAAACTCCCTAGTTTCTATACTTTGGTTCCTTAACTTTGTCGTTCTAAAGTAAATGAAATGGCAACTTTTAGTGAAAACGATCTACGTTATTCCTATCTATGGAATCCAGAAACTGCGGAGAATCTTCCCAAAAAAATACGATTCAAAGACACCATTGAATTGAATTTAAAGGAAGGATATGAGGTACTACTATTTATCAATAGCTATATGCAGCTTAGAAATCTAGGCATGAAATGTACTTTTGAAAAAATAGAATATATCTTGAATGAAGAACTTCCAGAAACCACACGAAGTTTTAATAAAATCAAAAGGTTTCTAACTGATAATTACTTCTTCTAAGAAAAATGCCCACTATATAGCAGGCATTTTTATCATCTCAAAGATCTCTAATTTTCCAGCGGTAAGTAACTGTAGTTCTTAGAGTAGTATAGCATTTGTTCTGCAAAACTCTTTGGTTGTTGCACGTCTATTGCGATAATGTTTCCTTTGTCATCGGTTTTTGGAACCAAAAGTGGGTTTACAAATCCGTTGTAAGGTGCTGCTGTAAATTGTTTACAACGCTCCAACACTTCAGCATGTAATTTTTGATCCACTTTCACGCCGTAATTTTCAACTAAGTTCTTTCCTGCAGTGAAATCGCCTTCGGATTTAATTCGCTGCACTTCTCTTAAAAGCTGCCCAAACAATTCGTGTAATTTCTCATAATCATTTATGTTGAAATAAGTCTTACCGTCACGTGTTATTTTCTCAATTACATTGTCCTTTTGACCTTTTTCAAAAACCCATGAACTCACCCATTGTCGATTTCTCATGTGCGCTTCCTCGAGATTTGCTCCCAATTCCAGACGAGCTAACTGCATCATCATACCATTTCGGATATATCCATCGTAGGCTTCCATTCCTAATTTCTTCCAATCATCTACCAAGCCAATTTCTTGTAATTTTGGATTGTACAAATAATACAAACCTACCAAATCCGCTCGTCCTTCCTCCAAAGTAGAAGCATAACTCTTCAACGTTTCTTTAGGCGTTCCCACTCCTGGGTTGATTTGACCTGAAGCATGACCAACAACTTCGTGCAACGCCGTGTGCATCTTGTCTCCAAGTTCTCCGTATTTCTGCGCCAATTTTATTTCATCAGGATCGTTGGCAAATTCTAATAATTTACCTTTTCCACCCGATTTAGCGTAGGAATCGATAATATTTCCAAGTGACACTGATTTTGAGCCATAGGCGGCACGAATCCAATCGGCATTTGGGAGATTTACCCCAATCGGTGTGCTCGGAGAAGAATCTCCTGCTTCGCCAGCAACGACAACAGTTTTGTACGAAACACCAACAACGTTTTTCTTTTTGTGTTCCGCCATGAGCGGTGAATTATCTTCGAACCACTGTGCATTTTTAGAAACCACTTCCATTTTCGCAGACATGTCAAAATCTTTAATCTGCACCACACTTTCGTAGGAACCTCTGTAACCTAATGGATCGTTATACACTTCAACGAAACCACTGATATAATCTATATTTCCGTCGGTAGCTTGCAACCAGGCAATGTTATATTCATCCCACGTTTTCAGATCTCCAGTTTTATAATATTGAATCAGTAATCCCAACGCATCAGCTTGTTTTTGATTTTCAGCAACAGACTTTGCCTTTTCCAACCAGTAAATAATTTTGTCGATTGCAGCGCCATACATTCCGCCACTTTTCCACACTTTCTCTTCAAGTTGCCCTTTTTTGTTTCGTGTTAACTTCGAGTTCAAACCATAAGAATAGGGCTTTGCTGGATCAGGACTTTTCATATTGGCATAGAATGCTTCGGCTTCTTTTTCTGTAATTCCTTTGTCGTAAAAGTTGATAGCAGAGCCGGCGATCAAACCTTTTGATTCGTCTAAATTTACTTTTTTGGCATCTAGATCATTGAACAATATTGAGACAATATTTGCGTCAAAATTTGTTTTAGTGGCGGCCATCAAACCTTTGAAATAGTCTTTTGAAAAGGCCGGCTTAATTTTATCATTGGAATAATGATGGTGAATTCCGTTGGAAAACCAAACGCGTTTGAGGTAGACTTCAAAGTTCTTCCAATCGGCAGATTTTTTGTCACCTTTATATTGAGTATAGATATTCTCTAAAGCTTTTCTAATCTTCAGATTGTATTTATAATGTTGATCCCACATAATATCTCGACCGCAGGTTCCAGCTTCGGTTAAATAATAAACCAATTGCTTTTCTTTTAAGGTCAGATTGTCCCAACTTGATATTTGATAACGTAAAACATTGATGTCGGCAAACTGCTCAACAACATACGAAAAAGAATCAGGATCGGTTTTTTGTTTTACCGGTTTTTGCTCCTGAGCCACCAATGTTGTGACGGCGCCAATAGCAATAAAAACAGTGAAGAATTTAGCTAATTTCATTGTAAATTGTATTAATAATTATTTTGTAACGGGAACCAAATATAATGATTGTTTCTCAAAACTAGGTCTAAATATCAAACAGATTTACCTTGAATGTTTTTGGCACAAAGCGCTCAGTTTATGATAAAATATTTAACTTTACACCAATAACATTATTTACGAAATGAGAATCTTAAAGTATCTTTTCTTGCTTTTATTATTGGCAGTTTTTGCTTCAACGGTGTACGTCGCAACACTCAAAGGAGATTTTGAGGTTGAAAGAAGCATCATAATAAATTCTCCCAGAACAACGCTATTTAATTATATTAATGACTTTCGAAATTGGGAAACTTTTGGTTCATGGAAGAAAGAAGATCCAACTATGATTTTCAACTACCCTAAAAATACCGTTGGTGCTGGTGGTTCCTACTCGTGGTCAGGAAATGGCAATGATGGTGAGATGAAAACCACGGCAGTTGTAACCAATCAATCCATTCGGCAAAAAATGAATTATAATGGGACCGACGGAATCGTAACTTGGGAATTTAAAGATACTATTGGCAAAACCAAAGTAAGTTGGCGCGTAAAAGGCATCATGAGTTTTAAGTGTAAGATCACATCGATTTTTAATGGTGGTGCCGCTCAAGTTTTTGGAGCCATGTATGAGAAAAGTCTCGCCAACCTTGGAAAAACCATCGACTATGAAATGAAAACCTACAAAATCAAAGTAGATGGTGCCGTTAAGAAATCAGGAACTTTCTACTTAAAGCAAACAATTACTAGTAAAATAAGCAATGTCCCATATAATCTTCGAATTCTCATTCCGAAGATGATTCATTTTTTCGCCAAAAACAAATTGGTTATGTATGGGAAACCTTTCGTGATTTATCATACTTATGACATGTCAAATGGGATCACAAAGTTATCTGTTTGCATTCCTGTAAATGAAGAAATACACACCACTGAAGAAAGCGAAATTACTTCTGGACTGCTGTATCCATTTTCCTCTGTAAAGACGACACTTACAGGAGATTACTCTCATCGCAAAGAAGCTTGGGATAAGACAATTGAGTACATTAAGAGTAATAATCTTACGCAAAACGTGGATGTACCTCGGATAGAAGTTTATACCAAAAACATGGTTCAAGTTGCTAATCCATCCAAGTGGAATACAGAAATTTATATTCCAATTAAGGCTACAGCGATTACTGCAGAAGCACCAAAAAAAGAAGTGCAACCGGCGATTTCTCCAACTGTGGCACCAATCTCAAATACGCAAATTGAAAATAAAACACCTTAATTTTTATTCCCAGTTAAACCTTTTCATTTTGTAGCACTCCAATACCAAAAAATTTCTTTGGACGAACAAGATTTCATACAAAATTTATTGGATCCCAAAACGCAAAACGTAGCGTTTCAGCAACTCTTGAAAGAATATCAGCGGCCTTTGTATAGTTTGATTCGAAATATTGTTCTGAACCACGACGATGCAGATGATGTGCTTCAAAACACCTTTGTAAAAGTCTTCCAAAACCTAAAAAATTTTAAAGGAGAAAGTAAATTATTTTCATGGATGTACCGAATTGCCACCAATGAAGCGATTACTTTTATCAATAAAAAAGCCAAAAGAAACGGCATTACGAGCGAGGCTTTGCAGTCAAAGATTGTAGATAATTTGAAAGCAGATGACTATTTTGATGGAGATGTCATTCAAATCAAACTTCAAAAAGCGATTGCACTTTTACCACAGAAACAACAATTGGTTTTTAAAATGAGATATTTTGATGAAATCAAATACGAGGATATGTCCGAGATCTTAGGCACATCTGTAGGCGCGTTGAAAGCATCCTATCACCACGCGGTAAAAAAAATTGAAATTTATATGACTTCCAATTAAACGAATTAAGTAAGATAAAGTCCAACGACCATGAAAGAATTCAAATTAGATAATGAACCCAAAATAAATTCAGGATTTAAAGCCCCTGATGCTTATTTTGAAAACCTCGAATCTTCGGTATTACAGAAGATTTCTACCAAAGAAATACCTGTTTTTACATTATTTACCAAGAGAAATTGGCTACTCACCGCTGCAGCCATTTTTGTAATCGCATTGTCAATTCCAATTGTCAATCATTTGACCATTTCGACGTCAACTATTGATGAAGTCCAATTAGAAAATTATCTTTCGGAGCAATCTAATTTATCAGAAGATGACATCGTAGAATTGTTGGACGAAGAGAAAATAGAAAAAATCAAACTAGACCTAAATGTTGACTCCAATGAGTTGGAAGATGCCTTATTAACCAACTCTAATTTAGAAGATGACATCATCAATTAATACAAATAAAAATCCCATGAAAACTGCAAAATTACTTTCTATCTTAGCCTTCCTTTTTTCTGTAATTGCAATTGGTCAACCGAGATTCAATCAAAAAAAGGAGCAAATTAAAGCATTGAAAATAGCGTACATCACCGATGAACTTAGACTAACCCCTGAGGAAGCAACCAAATTTTGGCCACTTTTTAATGCTTATGAAGAGAAACAAAAGAATTTTAGAAAAGGAAGAATTCGTTCTTATTTAGATCAAAATGAAAGCGGTGATATTGATAAGATGACCGAAAAAGAAGCAACTGCAGTTTTGAACAAAATTGAAATTGCTGAAGATGATGCATTCCAAAATCGCAAGAAATTTGTTGCTAGCCTAAAGTCCGTACTGCCAGCTACGAAAATATTAAAGCTAAAAAAAGCGGAGGACGGATTTAATAAAAAATTACTAAAACAGTTCCGAGATAAAGTCGGAAAGGAATAATTAGACATAAACATCCCTTTATTCGTAAGGGAAGACAGCGCATCAGCAATTTAAAAAAACAAAGTGGCATAGTAATTGGAATCCCAAAAACCAGAATAAAAACTTCCTTTTTATTTCTATTTATTAACCAAACTATTGAGCACATGAAAACTACAATTATCTCCACCGCTTTATTTTTTATCCTTTTTGCCTTACCAACGTTGGCACAGGATAGAACAACCGTAAATGCAACTAGCTCTGAAATAAGTGACAATCTCGACCTAAGAGCAATTGCTTCTATATTCGGCGATGCCAAGAATTTAGAAGATTTTGAACGACAGCTAAATGATCCTAAGATTCAAATCTCAAATCTAGATTTGAATGATGACAATCAAGTAGATTATTTAAGAGTTATTGAATCTGTTGAAGGAAATACACATTTGATTATTGTGCAATCCGTTTTAGGTAGAGACACCTATCAAGATGTTGCCACCATTGAAGTAGAAAAAGATCGAAACAATCAAGTGCAAGTACAAGTAGTTGGAGATGTATATATGTATGGTCAAAATTATATTTACGAACCTATATATGTTGCTACTCCAATAATTTATAGCTCTTTTTGGATTCCGACTTATCGACCATACTGCTCGATTTGGTATTGGGACTACTATCCAAGTTTCTATTACACTTGGAGCCCTTACCCAGTGTTTAGATACCGGAACAATGTAAGCTTACACATCAATCTAAACCATCATTATAATTATGTTAATACCAGACATTGTCATAGAGCAGTAGCTTTGTATGATGGAAGAAGATCTAATTATTGTGAGAGAAATACACCTAATCGTGGATTTGCGTATCGAAACAATAGTATAAAAAACCGTTATGAATTAGACCAGACAAGAAGTATAAAAAATCTTTCTACAAGAAATAATCTCGCATACACAACTAGAAATAACAATGAAAGAGACGACTTTACCAGTAGATCAGTCAAAACGTCAAGAACTAACTCCTTTTCAACCAGTTCCTACCCAAGTAGAAATGCAACTACTTTTAGAAACAATGATCGAGAAAAACAAAATCTCTCATCAGTATCAAGCAATCCTGTTCGCAATTTTGAGCCAAATCGCCAAAATGAAAATAGTAGGCACGAAACTTCTGGGAACATTAGAAATCCAAGAACAAATTCAGATTATATAACCCTTAAAAACTCAGAAAAAAGAAATGAGAATTTAAGCCAAAATATTCGGAAAAGTGAGAATACTGGTAGAGGAAATAATCATAATTCGTTCTCTCAACCCAGAAACGAATCTTCTTCCAGAGGAGGAACTATAGCACGACAAAATAATGCAGGAATTTCTCGACGAGGATAAGTAAAACCAATTACTAATAATATAAATAAGGCATCGAAAATATTCGGTGCCTTTTTTATTTCACGCTATAAAAAATAATATCTTTGCTCTCTTTTTTAATAGCATTTCATGAGTTCAAATAGTCACTCGCATCAACTCCACAGCAAGCTTTCTTCAGCTGGCCTGTTAATCACACTTGGTATTATTTATGGCGATATTGGAACTTCTCCTCTATATGTTATGAAAGCCATCATCGACAATAGTATCATCACAAAAGAACTAGTTCTTGGTGGATTGTCCTGCATTTTTTGGACTCTTACTTTACAAACGACACTAAAATATGTGATTATAACACTAAGCGCAGACAACAACGGTGAAGGTGGAATTTTTGCTTTATATGCACTGGTTAAGAAAACAAAAATTCAATGGTTGATTGTTCCAGCAATTATCGGCGGGAGCGCATTACTTGCTGATGGAATCATAACACCTCCAATATCTGTATCTTCCGCTGTTGAAGGACTACGAATATTCAAGCCAGATATCCCTACCATTCCAATTGTAATTACAATCCTATTTATTCTTTTTACAATTCAGCAATTTGGAACCAAACTCGTAGGTAAATTTTTTGCGCCAATGATGCTGATTTGGTTTTCGATGTTAGGTATACTTGGCCTAGTTCAAATGTGTACTAATTTAGAGGTTTTCAACGCGATAAATCCCTACTACGCCTATCACTTATTGACGTCAGACGTGAGTAGTCAAGGCTTTTTTATTCTCGGGGCAGTTTTCCTTTGCACCACTGGAGCAGAAGCTTTATATTCTGACATGGGGCATTGTGGCCGACGAAATATTAGAATAAGTTGGATTTTTGTTAAGGCAACATTGGTCATGAACTACTTCGGACAAGGTGCATATTTGTTACTTCACGAAGGTAAAACATTAGAACAATTGGGAAAAGCAAACCCAAACCCTTTTTACTTGATGATGCCTGTTTGGTTTCAACCCATAGGAATCGTTATTGCAACTTTAGCAGCGGTAATTGCCTCCCAAGCATTAATCAGTGGTTCATTTACACTTATCAATGAAGCCATGCGCCTCAATTTTTGGCCAAAAGTTAAAATCAAGTTCCCAACGGATGTCAAAGGTCAATTATACATACCATCGATTAATTGGCTGTTATTTTTGGGTTGTGTTGGAATCGTAATTTATTTCAAAGAATCAGGTAATATGGAACATGCCTATGGACTTGCCATTGTTCTATGCATGATTATGACAACGATCTTACTCAATTTTTATTTGATTATGAAAAGAGTAAAATGGTATTTTATTGCGCCAATAATTCTCGTCTATCTTACCATCGAATTGAGTTTCTTGGCCGCTAATATTGTAAAATTCTTAGACGGTGGTTTTGTCACATTATTTATTGCATTACTGCTTATTGGCATCATGTCTACTTGGTTCTTGGCCAAGCGAATTAGCAAAAATTACACGAAAATTGTTAAGATTAATGAGTATAAAAAGGTGTTGGCTGAATTGAGCGTCGACTTGTCTATACCAAAGTACGCTACGCATTTAGTATACATGACCAATTCGACAAGATCGGACGAAATTGAGGAAAAGGTAATGTATTCCATTCTCCAAAAAAGACCCAAACGAGCAGATATATATTGGTTTATTCACGTCAATGTTATGAATGAACCCTATCGAAAAGAATACAAAGTAATAGAAATAGTACCGGACGACATCTACAGAATTGATTTTTTCCTCGGATTTAGAGAACCAACCAAGATCAATTTGATGTTTAAGGAGGTTATCAAAGACATGGTTAATAACGGTGAAGTAGATATCACCAGTCGTTACGAATCTTTAAACAAGAACAACATTCTCGGTGATTTCAAATTTGTACTTTCAGAGAAATTCTTATCCAACGACAGCGATGTAACGTTTTTCGAAAAAATAGTGATGAACGCCTATTTTATCATGAAGAAATTCAGTTTGTCTGAAGAAAAAGGGTTTGGATTGGATAGCAGTTCCGTTAAGGTAGAGCAATTCCCGTTGGTTTTGCACGCTCCTGAGAAAATCCATTTAGATCGTCTAAAATAAAATCAATTTTTGATGATCTTTCCTCTTGTTGTAAATCTATCTTCCGTGATAATTTCGTACCAGTAAATTCCAGAAGCTAGAAATGTTGTATCCATAAAATCTTGGTCGCTTTCTATTTTCATTGTACTAATAACTCGTGCTGCTGCGTCGTATATTTTGATCATATACGTTTTTTCACCTGTATTGCCTAAATACAAAAAAGTTGAAAAAGGATTTG
>CANHEA010000032.1 GCA_947459635.1 Flavobacteriaceae bacterium
AAAAAGAGGGAAGCATTGCTTCCCTCATTATTTAGTTTTTAATAAATAACCGTGCAAATATAGTGTTTTTTTATAAATCAAAAATCATTGTTAGTTGTAAAAAAAAATATTACTTTTATTGCATCATTATTTAACAACCATTTTAAAAATTTCTTACCTCTAAATTATGAAAAGAATCTTAGTTCCTACCGACTTTTCCGAACATGCAGAATACGCCTTGAGAGTTGCCGCACAAATTGCCAAGCAGAATAATAGTGAAATCTTATTGTTACACATGCTAGAGTTACCACATCAAGCTGGTGATGCTATGGGAAGTGGACATCAAATACCGGAAATCATGTTTTATAAGGACAAGGCAATTAGCAACCTAGAGGACTTGATGGATGTGGACTTTTTAGAAGGGATTAATGTGTCAGAAATTATTCAATTCGAAAAAGCTTTTGACGGTATATTGGCAGTTAGCAAAAAAAATAACGTAGACCTCGTTGTAATGGGGTCTCATGGTACCAGCGGGTTTCAAGAAATGTTTATCGGTTCAAATACTGAAAAAGTGGTCCGTTTTTCAGAGGCTCCTGTTTTAGTAATTAAGAACAAAGTAAATGATTTTAGCGCAAGTAATTTTGTTTTTGCTTCTGATTTCTCCAACGAAATTAAAAAGCCATTTGCACAACTGGTTGACTTCGCAAAGTCGTTTGATGCGAACTTAAGTCTCGTAACGATAAATACTCCTAATAGTTTCAAGCCAACGCACGTAGCTGAAAAAATTATGAACGATTTCATGAAAGAATTTAACTATCCTAAGTACACTTTGAATATTTACAACGATGTCAATGTTGAAAAGGGCATCTTAAACTTTGCCAACAGTGTAAACGCCGACCTAATTGGGATGTGTACGCACGGAAGAACAGGATTTGCACACTTCTTTAATGGCAGTATTAGTGAAGACTTAGTAAATCATGCTGTAAGACCTGTTATCACTTTCAAAATATAAAACAAAAAGTGTTATAAATAAAAAAACTCCTCAATTCCTTGAGGAGTTTTTTGTTGGTCTACAAGGACTCGAACCTTGAAAGACTGCACCAAAAACAGTTGTGTTACCATTACACCATAGACCAATTCCATTGCTGTAAAGCGAGTGCAAATTTAATATAAATTTTATTTTTCGCAACTATTTGTGGTTTTTTTATTAAAAAAAATATTTAAGATTTATTTTTCTCTTTTCTGACTCTAATTTACATTTAGATAAGTGAGTTTTAGACAACGCAATAACACGCAGAATTTTTTGTTAATACCTATCGCTTTATGCAAAAAAATAGTTTCTTTGTAGCACTTAAAATACTCCAACATACATGATGACATTTAACTACAATAAATGGAATAATCTATTAGGCTGGCTATCTTTTGCCATCGCATTGGTTACTTATACGCTAACCGTCGAGCCCACGATGAGTTTCTGGGATTGTGGCGAATATATTGCAACTGCTGCTAAACTAGAAGTTGGACATCCACCTGGAGCCCCATTGTTTCAAATGATTGGCGCTTTCTTTGCGATGTTTGCTACTGATGCAAAACACGTGGCTTTGATGGTCAATATGATGTCTGTTTTTTCTAGTGCCTTTACAATCTTGTTCCTTTTTTGGTCTTCCACTATTGTACTTAAGAAATTAATTTCCCAATTCTCTGAAATAAATTCGTCTAATTCGATGGTGATCTTAGGAAGTTCATTTGTGGGCGCATTAGCTTTCACTTTTTCGGACAGCTTTTGGTTTAATGCTGTGGAAGCTGAAGTATACGCCATGGCAACCTTACTCATTTCATTGCTGTTTTGGTTAGGTCTTAGATGGGAGCAAGACATGCATACAGGCAGAGGAAACAAATGGTTGCTAGTCATTAGCCTCGTGATTGGCTTGTCTTTTGGCGTTCACTTTATGGCACTGCTTACAATTCCTTCTATTGGTTTTCTTTATTATTTCAAGCATTATAAAACCATAACAATAAAGAATTTCATTGTTGCTAATGTCGTGGTGGTTGCTATTCTGCTATTTATTTTCAAATTATTGTTGCCACTCACCATGGCATTCTTTGGAAAGACGGAGATATTTATGGTCAACAACTTCGGATTGCCATTCAATTCAGGAACTATCTTAGTGGCCATAGTTTTCGTTGCCTTCTTTTTCTTCGGTTTACGATACACACGACAAAAGGAACTTGTCTTTTACAACACGATAATACTGTGTATACTTTTTATCTTGATTGGATTCTCCACTTGGATGATGTTACCCATTCGCGCCAATGCCAACACTGTCATCAATGAGAATAAACCCTCAGATGCAGCTGAAGTTTTAGCCTATTATAATCGAGAACAATATGGGGTTAATCCATTGTTCTACGGACCCCAGTACACCGATACCTTTGTTGGTTTGGATGAAAACAATCCCTATCTGGACAAGGCACCCAATTACGAACGTGATTACAAATCCGGGAAATATGTCATTACAAACAACTATAAAAACGCAGAACAAAACAGTGATGACAATCAGAAAGCAATTCTGCCTAGAATGTGGAGCACTGAACATGTAGAAAATTACATGAATTTTAGTCATGTTCCAGAATTTAAAATCAAGCCTGAATATTCAGAAGAAAAGGAATTAGTGGATGTCATTGCAGAATTCCGTGCTGCGTACGCTAAAAAAGACATTGATAACGAAGGTTACATTTCCTTTTTGAAAAGCTATGGAGACTATCTGATCATCGAGAAACCATCAACGATTGACAACCTAACTTTTATGTTTGAATACCAATTCGGCTATATGTATTGGCGCTATCTGATGTGGAATTTTACTGGTCGTCAAAATGACATTCAAGGAAAATACGACAATCTCGATGGCAATTGGCTAAGTGGCATTACTTTTATTGATGAACTACACCTGGGCTCGCAAGAAAATCTACCCGCGGATGTGCTAAACAATAAAGGGAGAAACGTTTACTTTTTTCTTCCACTTCTATTAGGCTTAATTGGATTGATATACCACGCCAACAAAGATCTAAAAAGCTTTTATGTGTTATTGGCGCTTTTCTTATTTACAGGTATTGCACTAAAAATCTACCTCAACGAAAGACCCTTTGAACCAAGAGAACGAGATTACGCTTTGGTAGGATCTTTCTACGTTTTTGCAATATGGATTGGTTTCGGTGTTTATGCCATTTACGACACGGTCAAAAACTACCTTTCACCAAAAGTAGCAGGCCCCATTATTATTGGTTTAAGTATTCTCGTTGCACCTGTTCTGATGGCTAGTCAAAACTGGGACGATCACGATCGATCAAATAAATACACTGCAATTGCTATGGCAAAAGCGTATTTGGATTCTTGTGAACCAAATGCCATTCTATACACCATTGGAGACAATGATACCTTTCCGCTTTGGTATGCACAAGAAATTGAAAACATTAGAACAGACGTGAAAATTGTCAATACAAGTCTATTTATGACCGACTGGTATATCGATCAAATGAAAATGAAAAGCAATAAAGCAGAAGGATTGCCAATTTCGTTTACACATGATCAATACGTTGGAGATAAATTAGATTACGCCATCCACAACCCAAAGACAGAGAATCGTTGGAACATCAAAGACTTTCTTAATTTTATTGCTAGTGATGATGCGCGAACGATAATTGAAATGGAGAACGGTCAGAAAATTCATTTTTATCCAACCAATAAAATTCGAATTCCAATCGATAAGAATGTCATTATCGAAAACAAAGTCGTTAACCCGGCTCAAAACGATTCCATTGTTCCTTTTATCGATATTGAAATCAAAGGACAAGCATTATACAAAAACCGTCTGATGATGTTAGACGTATTAGCCAATAACAATTGGAAACGCCCTATTTACTTCACTGGCGGAAGTTTCGGCGACGATGATTATCTTTGGATGAAAGACTATCTCCAATTGGACGGAATGGTTTATAAACTCGTTCCAATTAGAACAGCCATTCCTAAAGACGGAAGTCCATTAGATATGGGTCAAATTGATAGCGACAAGATGTATGACATCGTCATGAAATGGGATTGGGGTAATGGAGAATTGACCACCATCTATCACGATCCTGAAACCAGAAAAAACAGCATTTCCTATAGAACCAATCTTGCCCGTTTGATGGAACAGCTGGTTAACGAACGCAAACTAGATAAAGCAAAGAAAATAATTGATTTGGCGATGACAAAAATGCCAGTGGATTATTATGGTTATTATTCGCTACTTGATCCGTTTGCTGGCGGTTATTACGAAGTGGGTGAAAAAGAGAAAGCACGACAACTATTGGAAAAATTAATGACGAAGTACAAAGAAAACCTCACTTTCTATCATGGACTGAGAGCTTCTGAGCAAAGCAATATAGTTATTGATATTATCACCGACATTGAACGTTACAGAGGATTATTAGAGGTCATGAAAGACCGTGGAGACATTGAGTTCTACAACAAGAACAAACCTGTCTTTAACTCCTACAATAAGATGTTCGAACGATTTGGAAGAGATAACGAGTAATTGCAATTAATGATGAATAATAAATAATGAAAAAGTAGCGCTTAAAGTGCTGCTTTTTTGTTTTAGAAAAGTATGTGGTATTGGATTAAAACAAATCGAATCATCAAGCGCGTTTTCTCAAATTATGTTTGGGACATTCCTACCGTGGAGAAAAAAATCTATTTGACTTTTGACGATGGTCCAACTCCTGAAATTACTGCTTGGGTTTTAAATCAATTAAGAGAATTTAATGCTAAAGCAACCTTCTTTTGTATTGGGGACAATATTGAAAAGTATCCTGAAATCTTCCAATCTGTCCTTCAAAATGGTCACAGCATAGGAAATCACACTTTCAATCATCTTAACGGATGGAAAACAAAATCGTCGGATTACATCGAAAACGTTCGTTTGTGTAAAGAAGCCATCCGACAACAGGCAACAGACAATCCACAACTTTTTCGCCCACCATATGGGAAAATTAGAAAATCGCAAGCAAGTTTGCTACGTAAGGAAGGCTATAAAATTATTATGTGGGATGTTTTGAGTGGCGATTTCGACAGCAGTATTTCACCTGAAAGATGTCTTCAAAATGTGACTAGAAACACCCAACCTGGCAGTATAATCGTTTTCCACGACAGTATAAAAAGCTACCGAAATTTGGAATATACGTTACCCAAATTCTTAACTTTCTTGAAGCGAAACAACTATGTTTGTGAAGTGATTGTCTAGATTTGTTCTTGCACTAAACCGATAATGGTGTTGGCATCTAGCTCTCCGGATTGTCTCCAAATCATTTGCCCTTCTTTGTAGATCATCAAGGTTGGCAATCCTTTTATGCGCAAAGCATCTGCTAATTCTTGATTCTTATCTACATCAATTTTGATAACCTTCGCCTTATCGCCAAGTGCAGCGGCCACATCTCTGATTACAGGATGCATCGATACAGAAGATTCGTTCCACTCAGTATAAAAATCAATTAATACCGGAACTTGAGCATTGATTAGTTCTCCAAATTTTGACATAAAACCAAAATATTTAATTTCTAAACTCTTGTAATTAAGCAATTACACTACAAAAGTAGCGTTTTAAACGAATTATGCTAATTTTTCGCCTTTTTTTAGTTGAATAACCGTTATTTCGGGCATAATACCAACTCTTCCAGGATAAGCGTGAAATCCGAAGCCTCTATTGACATAGATATATCTTCCAAATTCTTCATATAATCCTGCCCATTGTTTGTAAACGTACTGCGCCAAACTCCACTTAAAATAACCTGGAATTTCAATACCGAATTGCATCCCATGGGTGTGCCCAGACAAGGTCAAGTGAAAATGCTTGTCGTTCTTTTTGACTTCATATTCCCAATGACTTGGGTCATGACTCATCAAAATTTTAAAATCATCGCGACTCAATTGCTGTGACGCTTTATTCAAATCTCCTGCTTGTTTAAAATTATGTCCCCAATTTTCAACGCCAACTAATGCAATCCGATCAGCACCTTTTTGTATAAAGGTGTGTTCGTTGAGCAATAATTTGAAATCAATTGCACCATACAAATCTTTAATGTCTTGGAAATTCTTTTCTTTCTCCTGCTCTGAAGGCCATGTTACGTATTCGCCGTAATCGTGGTTTCCTAAAACAGAATATTTACCAAATGGATAGTCTTTTATCCGCTTAAACGCATCAATCCAAGGATGCATTTCTTTGGCATGGGTATTTACAATATCTCCAGTAAAAAGGATCATGTCGGCCTCTTGTTCATTGATCAAATCAATGGCGTAATTGATCTTTTCTGGATTGTCAAAACTACCACTATGAACATCCGAAATTTGAGTTATCGTAAATCCATCGAAAGCGTCTGGCAAATCAGGAAAAAAGATTCTTTGCTTAATAACTTTGTAATTGTATTTGCCCAACGTCATTCCGTATATCAAAGACAGAAAAGGAACGGCTGCCAATCCCAATCCCAATTGACTGACGAACTTTCTTCGAGACTTTAAAAAATCTCCATTATCGTTTTCGATAAAATAGTTGACGGAACCGACAATAATTCGATAAATATCTTCCCCACATAACACCAAGGTCACCACAATTTTTGGTATGTAAATCAGCAACAGCAAACCCATCGTAAGCAAGGTTTGTTTGGTTTGCCCGACCGACCGATCAAATTGGGTAAAAGAATAAACGATGAAGAGAAACAAAAAGATACTTATTATTAAGTAAGCATTCAAAATCCATTTGGACTTAAGAAGTGTCTTAATCGCTTGGAAAGAATAGATTTCAATAAGCAGAAACAAGAACGCAATGATTAAAAATCGAAATAACATGCCATATTTTTTGCCAAAATAACAAATTAAACAAATGCCAGAAATTTTATTAGTTTAAATTTAACGCAATGGTCAAACCTTAGCATCGAAATACTTATTTTTACCCATCAAATGAATTTAAAATAATTGAATATGTCAGCACAAAAACGGCTCTACCTTCTCGATGCCTACGCCCTTATTTTTCGTGGTTACTTCGCCTTTATCAAAAATCCTCGTATCAATTCGAAAGGCATGGATACCTCCGCCATCATGGGATTTATGAATGCCTTGATGGATGTCATTAAACGAGAAAAACCAGATCATTTAGCTGTGGCTTTTGATAAAGGAGGAAGCGACTATCGCTACGAAATGTATCAAGAGTACAAAGCGCATCGAGACGAAACTCCAGAAGCTATCAAAATTGCTGTGCCGTATATTCAAGAATTACTAAAAGCCATGCACATTCCGATTATAGAAGTCGCAGGGTTCGAAGCGGATGACCTCATTGGAACTCTCGCTAAGCAAGCAGAAAAAGAAAACTATAAAGTCTTTATGGTTACTCCTGACAAAGACTTTGCTCAATTGGTTTCTGAAAATATTTTCATGTACAAACCAGCAAGAATGGGCAATGACATCGAAATTTGGGGTGTTCCAGAAGTACTGGCGAAATTCGAAATTGAACGCCCAGAGCAAGTGATTGATTTTCTGGGGATGATGGGAGACGCAGCAGATAACATTCCAGGATTGCCTGGTGTTGGTGAAGTTACCGCAAAAAAGCTATTGAAAGAATTTGGTTCGATGGAAAATCTATTGGCCAATACAGACAAACTCAAAGGCGCTATGAAAGAAAAAATAGAAGCCAATGCCGATAAAGGAATTTTATCTAAAAAATTAGCTCGAATTCTTCTCGATTGTCCAGTCACTTTTAATGCAACCGATTACGAATTATCTAAACCAGATGTCGAGAAAACAGACGCCTTGTTTCAAGAACTAGAGTTTCGTCAAATGAAAGCACAATTCGATAAGTATTTTGGCACAGGCAAAGAATACGACGAAATTGACACCAACGGAAACGGAAATCACACCGAACAAACCGCAAAAAAAACACCTACAAAAAAAACAAATGAGGAGCAATTTGACTTATTTGGTTTTTCAGACGAAACCGATACTGATGCAACACCAAATTCGCACTATGCTACATTAGCCTCTACCGAACATTTCTATCAAATTGTACAAGGGGAAATGTCGATAAAACTGCTTTTACAAAATCTTCTTAAGCAAGCCGCAGTTTGTTTTGATACAGAAACCACCGGAATAGATACGCTGCACGCCGAATTGGTTGGCATGTCATTTTCCTACGAAAAAGGAAAGGCTTTCTACGTTCCTTTTCCTGAAAATCAAGAGGAAGCGCAGATTCTCATCGACAAATTCAAACCATTTTTCGAAAGTGAATCCATCGAAAAAATCGGGCAAAACATCAAATATGACCTGAAAATACTCGCCAATTATGGTGTAACTATCAAAGGAAAATTGTTCGACACCATGATTGCGCATTACCTCATCAATCCAGATATGCGTCATAATATGGATGTGTTGTCGGAAACCTATTTGAAATATTCACCAAAATCTATCGAAGATCTGATTGGCAAAAAAGGCAAAAACCAGCAATCGATGCGAGACGTTGCCTTAGAAGAAATAAAAGAATATGCCGCTGAAGATGCTGATATTACTTTACAATTAAAAGAAATTTTTAGTCCCATTCTAGACAAAGCGGAAACTAAGAAATTGTTTGACGAAATTGAGATTCCTTTAATTCCTGTTTTGGCAGCCATGGAAATGGAAGGCATCAATTTAGACGAAGATTTCCTCAAATCGATGTCGGTTGATATGCAAAAAGACATCGACTTATTCGAACAGAAAATCTACGAAACGGCCGGAGAGAAATTCAATCTTGCTTCTCCAAAACAATTGGGCGATATTTTGTTTGACAAACTTAAAATTGGTGGCGCCAAACAGAAAAAAACCAAAACAGGTCAATATGCCACGGGCGAAGAAGTCTTAAGCTATTTAGCTAACGAACATCAAATCGTGAAGGACATTCTTGAATGGCGACAAATGGTAAAACTGCAAAGTACTTACATCGATGCTTTGCCAAATCAAGTGGATCAAAAAACCGGAAGAGTACACACCGATTATATGCAAACCGTTGCGGCAACAGGTAGATTGAGTTCTAACAATCCGAATTTGCAGAACATTCCAATTAGAACGGAAAGAGGTCGATTGATTCGGAAAGCCTTCATTGCTCGCGACGAGAATTATTCTTTGTTATCTGCCGATTATTCACAGATAGAATTGCGAATTATAGCAGCATTAAGCGGCGAAGAAAACATGATTGCTGCCTTTAGTAACAAAGAAGATATTCACCGAAGTACAGCTGCAAAAGTGTTTAATATTCCTTTAGACGAAGTTACCAAAGAGCAACGAAGTAATGCCAAAACGGTGAACTTCGGAATCATCTATGGCGTTTCAGCTTTCGGATTGAGTAATCAAACTTCTCTTTCTAGAAAAGAAAGTGCGGAACTCATTGATGCCTATTACGCCACGTATCCTAAACTGAAGTCCTACATGTCGAATCAAGTCGATTTTGCTCGAGAAAACGGCTATGTGCAAACGGTCTTGGGAAGACGTCGCTATCTCAAAGACATTAATTCCGCCAACATGATGGTCAAAAGTGGTGCTGAACGGAATGCTGTTAACGCGCCGATTCAAGGAAGTGCGGCTGATATTATCAAAATTGCGATGATCAATATTCATAAGAAACTTACATCAGAAAACTGGAAATCAAAGATGTTATTGCAAGTGCATGATGAATTGGTTTTTGATGTTCATCATAGTGAACTCGAAAAAATTCAACCCATGATCAAACACGAAATGGAAAACGCTTTCATACTTGATGTTCCACTAGAAGTTGAAATTGGCATCGGAAAAAATTGGTTGGAGGCGCATTAATCCTATAAAGCAAATCGATAAGTTGCCTTAATCAAAAATATATTTTCTGGTTGGCGATGAAATAATTGGTCGTTAATTCCGGAAAACAAATTATCTCTGGCGTTGGCGTTGCCAAAAATGCCCTGCGACCAAACCAAGAACAGTTCCGATCCTGGAATATATTCCCAACGGATTACTAAATTTGAATTGAAAGAAACTTGGGAAAAGTCCGGATTTTCAAAACTAAAATCTGTCGTTCCGTCAAGATTTTCATCAACATGGTAGGTGTTGTCGCTTTCTGTAAAATTGATTTGGGTTGGCTGAAACAAGGCAATTCTGTCGCCATAATAATGGGCAATCGGGTCCGTTACTTTGTTGAATGATTTGTAGGTTCCTCTTGAAATAAATGGCTGTCCGTAATATTGAATAGTCAAATTTGGATTAATGCTATAATCTATTCGCATTGTCGCACTCAGCGTATGTTGCGACAGTTCCGCAGTAATATATCGCGGTTCACCACTAAAATTAGTCTCGGTTACGTATTGTGTTTTGCTTTTATTAATGGCATAATTTGGACTCAAGGAAATCGTCAAAGAATTAATAGGTTGATAGGTAACGCCTCCATCATATTCTAAATAAGAGAAGGAATCATCTTTCCCTTGAGAATGGTAGATTCCTCCGTAAAAACTAAACTTCTTTCGCCCGTCTGAATTGAAGTTGATGTACTTAAACAGTTCTTCCGAATAACGAAATCGTGGTCCACCTTGCAACACCGTATTCGTATAAATTCTAGGTTTATAAACCACTTGCGAATTGAAATTCCAATTGCTTTTTAGATTGGCGTTTGCATTAATAGAATACTGCATTCTATTGTAATTTCCCTCAAAATCAAAGCTCGAAAACTGTTCAAATCGGGTATTGATTCTCCTAAAATACCCAAAAGGCTTCAAGGTTTGATGAGAAATAGAGGCATATTGTCGCACTTCATCAGCTTGACGCAAAAATCCAACATCATTCAGCTCTAACTCAGGAGAACGCCAAAGGACCGCAGTATAATAGCGCCAATGTCCCACGCTGGATTTGCCTATTTCAAATCGACCGCCTGTGCCTGTAAGTGAAGTCCGCATGGTATCCACCTCAACATGACTCGCATCGACACGCTGAAACAAATGCGTCAAACTATACTGTGTTCTCGTGATTGCTTCTCGACTTCCTAAAACATGACTGGAAACGACATTCCCAATGGCATAATATTTTCGATTTTTCCAGTTGTGTTGAAAATCGATTCCGGCAGTATACGCTGCTTTGCGGAGGTAACTCAAATCATCACCAACCAAATTTCTGTTGGTTGCGGTAAAAATGCCGCCGATAAAACTGTTGCGATGATTAAAATCCTTCTGCGCTCTTCCCACAAAATAATTGGTCAGAGGCTCTACTTTTTGTTCTCTTCTGCTTCCGTTGTTATCAATTTCCGCATATTCATTGTCGGTTACACTTTCTAAAATTCCGAGTGACCAACCTGTTTTAGTCTTGCCACTAAACTTTGCTGCTCCTATTATCGTCGAGTATTTCGGCTGTTTAACATATTCGTTTTCAGATAGTGAAGCACGACCTTGTGGACTCCGTCCGATGCGACGTGAATAAAACAAATTATCTGGATTGTCCGCAAAACGAAAATCAAAAATGTTCTTATTTTCTACGAAGAAAGGACGTCGCTCTTCAAAAAAGATTTGAAAACCGTCGAGTGCAATGGCGGCAGGATCAGCATCGACTTGACCAAAATCAGGATTTACGGTCAGGTCTAAAGTCAAATCGTTGGTGATTCCAATTTTCGCATCTAAACCCGCACTCAATTTCGTATCATTGCCATCTCGAAATGGATTTCCTTTTTCTTCCGGATAGGAGTTAAGTTGAGAAGCGGAATACGGTTGAATTTCGATTTGTTTTTGTGGTTCTATATCTTTCAAGCCATGCAATTCGCCAAATTCGCTTACCCAACCCGGAGAATCTAAAGGAATTCTTTGCCAAGTTGATCGCTCTTCCGCCCGGAAAAAACGACGTTGCACTTGAATTCCCCAGACTTGTTCTTGGTCATTTCCAAATTTTAGTTGACTAAACGGAATTTTTAACTCTGCAGTCCATCCTTCCTCATCAATATTGGTTTTTAGATACCAAATCGGATTCCAACTTCCGTCCCAATTATTGCCATTGTTAGAAATAAACTCATCGCCTTTGACGCCAGAAACCGACGAAGTAAAGGAGAAGCCTGTGCGCTTGTCGTGGTAACTATCGATATTAATTTCAACCCAATCACCTTCAAAGCCATCGCGACGTGACATTCGTTTTACAATTTTACTCGGATCTTTGTCGTAGCACCGGAAAGCTATATAAAGAAATTTCTTGTCGTAGATAATTTTAAATTTGGTTTGCTCACTTGGCGCTGTGTTTTCGTCTGGTTCGCGCTCGAGAAAGTCACTTGACCACGCAACAATGTCCCAGCTTTTTTCATCAATAATACCATCAATTGAGGGAGAATCAGCAGCCAAAATGGGTTTGGTGTCGTATACTCTTTTTGAAATCAGCGGCTTTTCTTGGGATTTACCTACTTGAAATACCAAAAGGGAGTATAATAAAATCGTTGTTCTTTGCAGTCCCATAACGTTGTTCTTATAAAGTCTAATAGACCACAACAATTGTGTATTGTTACACTTAGGTCAAAATTCTTGCTGTAAGATCCAAACTTGTGTTCATTGTAAGCTCAATTTTAGTCAACTTACAAACAGTAACAGTGTTATAAATGGTAGACAAATAGTGGACATCGCTACTATCGTTCATTTTTTGTCAAAAACTATTGTTACTTTTAGGGCTCAAAAACAAACATGCTATGGATTCACTAAAGACCATATTGTACTTTTCTATTTTTAGATATCCGTTAAAGCTCGAGGAAATTCACAGCTATACGAATCACACTGAAATAGCAGACACAATTAGAGAATTGGAAACATTAATTGATCTGAAAATCTTAACGAAGGTGGATGATTTTTACGTTTACGGTAATGATTTAGAAAGTGTTCCTAAACGAATCAAAGGAAATGTCTTGGCAATGAGAATATTAGAAAAAGCCAAATCGCGATCGCGTTTTATTTCAAAATTTCCCTTTGTAGCAGCAGTAGGTGTCTCAGGTTCTTTATCTAAAGGATACTACGATTCTAATAGCGACATCGATTTTTTTATAATCACAAAACCTAATAGGCTATGGATTTGCAGAACGCTCTTGATACTCTATAAGAAAATATTTTTGCTCAATTCCCGTAAGTACTTTTGCCCAAATTATTTTATTTCGTCCGAACAACTTGAAATCATCGAACAGAACAGATTTACCGCCACAGAATTAAAAACATTAATTCCGATGCAAGGTAAAACGCCCTTTAAACACTTTTACGAAGATAATTCCTGGGTAAATGACTATTTCAGCAAATTCAATGTCAATGCTGATCTCATCCCCGAAATTAAAAAATCTTGGGTTATAAAAAATATCGAAGTGATCCTCAACAGCAAACTGGGTGATGCACTAGATTACTTTTTTAGAAGCATTACGTTGCGAAAGTGGAAAGCAAAATTCGATTACCTTTCTGAGGAAGATTTTAGAATTGCCCTCAAATCAACGAAAAATATCTCAAAGCACCATCCGTCCAATTTTCAAAAAAAAGTTATCCTATCTTTGAACTCCAAACTAGAAGAAGTGCAGCTCAAATTTAATGTCGTCATCGCCAAGGAACATGTCTAATATTCTTTTTTCACATTCTTACTATTATCAACTCGACCCAAAACAGTGGAAAAATAAAATGCCATTTCCGCCTTTGGGAACTTTATATGCCGCCGCCTTACTGAGAAAAAACGGTTTTGATGTGGCCTTGTTCGACACGAATCTTTTAGATTCCCCACATTCAATCATTCCAATTCTAGAGAAAAAAAAACCAAACTATCTCGTCATTTACGACGATGGATTTAATTATCTCACCAAAATGTGCCTTACCAATATGCGTGATGCGTGTTTTGATATGATACAATTGGGTAAGAACCAACAATGTACAGTAATTGTTTGCAGCTCAGACGCCTCAGATCATTACGAAAAATATCTAGCGGCAGGAGCTGACTTTATCATTAAAGGCGAAGGAGAGCTGACGTTATTGGCGTTAATCAACAACCTCGAGAAAAAGCAGTCGACCGATACTATAGAAGGAATAGTCTATAAAAAAGATACCGCAATCATAGTTACTCCACCACGGAAAGTACTTCAAAATCTAGATGAATTACCCCTTGCCGCTTGGGATTTGGTAGATATGGACAAATACAAAGCAATATGGAAACAAAGCGGAACAGCATTTACGTTAAATATTGCCACCACCAGAGGTTGTCCTTATAAATGCAATTGGTGCGCAAAACCAATATACGGCAATCGATACAATGCCCATTCACCCCAATATATTGTCGAAGAAATCGCTTATTTAAAAGAGAACTATGGTGTTTCTAGATTTTGGATGTGTGATGATATATTTGGATTGAAACCCAATTGGGTGCAGGAATTCAATGCCGAACTTAAGAAAAGAAAACTCGAAATAAAGTACTTTATTCAAAGTCGTGTCGATTTGTTATTAAAAGAAGATACGATTGATGTTCTTGCCGAATCCGGCCTAGAAGAAATATGGGTAGGCGCAGAAAGTGCTTCGCAGAAAATTCTTGATGCGATGGACAAAGGCACGAAAGTAGAAGAAATATACGAAGCTACAAGGTTGTTGAAAAACAAAAATATTCGCGTCGCGTTTTTCCTGCAATTTGGCTATTTGACCGAAAACAAAAACGACATTAGTAAAACCATAGCCATGGTCAATGAATTGCAGCCAGACAATATTGGGATTTCCGTTTCTTATCCGCTTCCTGGAACGTTGTTTTACGAAAAAGTAAAAGACGATTTGCAACTCAAAGCCAATTGGACAGATTCCGATGATTTTGAAATGATGTTTCAAGGCACGTACTCTTCTGCATTTTATCGAAAATTGCAACGGTTTGTGCATAAAGAATTCCGCAAGAGTCAAGGTATTGCAAATTTAAAGTTGTTAGGAAAGCATCCGACACAATTCACTTTTGCAAAAGCGAAATCAATTATAAAACTGGGCTACTATATTCCGAGCGCCTCAATCGATCGTTGGCAATTAAAACTGCATCAAGATGAAAGCTGATTTCGACAATGCAGCCAGCAAATACGACGCTACTTTTACACATACGGTAATTGGCAGCATGCAGCGCGCATTGGTCTATGAGCAATTAGCTGTTCATCTAAAAGCAAGCCCGCCCAAAAAGATTCTTGAAATCAATTGCGGCACGGGCGAAGACGCCATTTGGTTGGGGAAGCAGCACTTTGAAGTTATCGCAACAGATATTTCAGAAAAAATGATCGAAGTGGCGCAAAGCAAAACCAGTTTAGAGAAACTTCGCTTTGTGCAATCCGACATGAATGGCATCCACAAGGAGTTTAGTCCAAATAGTTTCGAACTGATCTTATCAAATTTCGGCGGCTTGAATTGCCTAGCTCCCGTCGAATTAGCTACTTTCTTTGAAAATATTGCTTCCGTCTTAAAGCCAAACGGGAAGATGATTTTGGTGATTATGCCCAAAAACACAATTTGGGAACAATCCTATTTCTTACTGAAAATGGAATTCAAAAAAATCTTTCGTAGAAAAGGAGCATTTGCCATGGCCAATGTCGATGGTGAAAAAGTAAAGACCTACTATTACAATCCAAAAGATATCGTAAATTTAGCCAACACAAAATTTGCTGTGCGCGAATGGAAACCAATTGGCTTTTTTATTCCGCCTTCCTATTTAGAAACATTTTTCAAAAATAAACCGAAGCTAATTTCATTTCTAAATGTGTTAGAACAAAACGTCAAAAATGCATCTTGGCTTGCAAAATATGCCGATCATTATTTAATTGTCTTGCAAAAAAAATGAGTATACTATTCACACATGCTTACTATTTATCTGATGATCCGAAAGAACAACGGATTATGAAACCCTACCCGCCACTGGGTTTGTTGTATGTGTCTGCGTATTTATTGAGCAAGAACATTGCGAATAATGTGTATGATAGCACCTTTTACTCTCGCGCTGATCAACTGGCGTATATCAAAGAGAAGCAACCCAAAGTCATCTGCATTTACACCAATTTGATGACTAAAATAGAAGTGGTCAAATTGATTCATATTTTAAAAACTATCGAATTCAATTTTCCAAAAATAATTCTTGGTGGTCCAGATGTTACTTATAATGTCGAAAACTATTTAAATGCAGGAGCAGATTTCCTGGTGATTGGGGAAGGTGAAGAAACTACGTTTGAGTTATATCACGCCATTATGCATCAAGGCGATTGTAATCAAATAAACGGCATCGCATTTCTCGAAAACAAAACCGTCGTTCAAACACCTGCACGGACTAAATTTAGAGAATTAGACGAATTGCCTTTACCCAATCGCGACGCTATTCCTAACGAAAAATACCTCGAAACTTGGAAACGAAATCATGGAGAAAGTTCAATGACCATTTCCACTCAACGCGGTTGTCCGTATACATGCAAATGGTGTAGCACCGCAGTTTACGGTCAAAGTTATCGAAGAAGACCTGCACATCTGGTGGCTCAAGAAATGAAAATGCTCAAAGACCAATACAACCCAGATGCCATTTGGTTTGTTGATGATGTCTTTACAATTAGTCACAAATGGTTGACTGCTTTTCACGAAGAAGTCGTCAAGCAAAATGCCCAAATTCGATTTGAATGTATTACCAGAGCGGAACGGCTCAATGACGAGATACTGCGATTGCTTAAAGAAGCAGGATGTTTCCGGATTTGGATTGGTGCCGAGAGCGGATCGCAGAAAATTATTGATTTGATGGATCGCAGAGTAGATGTGAATCACGTCAAAAAAATGATTCAAAACACAAATGCATTGGGAATAGAAACAGGAACCTTCATCATGGTGGGTTATCCTGGTGAAACCGAAGAAGATATTGCCGAAACTATTCAGTATTTGAAGGAAGCCAATCCGACGCAATACACCATTACGATTGCCTATCCAATAAAGGGAACGTCACTTTTCAACGAAATTGAAAAAGACATAACAGTGCAGCCCGATTGGGAAACCTCAACAGATAGACAAATCGAATTCAAACGGACTTATTCTAGAAAATACTACGATTATGCGGTGAAGAAAGTGGTGAATGAAGTAGAATTTCATCGGGGTTTGACGCATAAAAACAAAAACAACCTCCAACTGCTGAAACTAAAAGCCAAATCTATTTTAGCAAGCGGTTTGATGAAAATTAGTAAATGATGAAGAAGATCATTGTGCTCCTTTTTATGTATTGCTTTTTGTCTTGTGAAAACAATTCATCTACGGATTTAGTGGATATTCCTGCGACCACTTCGTATCTGAATCTCAAATGGAATAAGGCTTATCCTGAAGATAATATCGACAAATCACTCATCGGATTGAAATGGGCACTATCCTATGTAGGTGCAAAACTTCCCGAATCTCTCAATGGAATCGTTACTTCTGAAAATACAATTACCATTTCTATTGACCATTTAGGCTTTTCACCTTCAGCCATTGAGCAGTTGACAAAATTACATACAAAAATTAAGGCCTCTGAAGAATATCAAATTAATAATGCCACCGACTTGGGGCGCTACGTAGCCTTGCTAATTGGCTCCTCAGAACATTATTACGAAATCATCGGGACGCCGAAACGTTTGGAAGACCTATTAAGCAATTATGCGTTGCAACCTGAAAAAGGCTATGTCAATAATTCGAATGTATCTTTTGAACATCGCATCATTCAATTCTCAGAGCAAATCGGGTTTAACCAAGTTTTTCTATCCGAAGAAATCAATCCAACAACACAAGAAGTTTACGAATATGAGACGATAGAATTGCTCCCTAACGGACAATTGCGTTTTGGCATATTTGATAAGAATGGCGAACGGATCAACTCAGCAGACCCTTCGCATTCCGCCGCAGGAAAACCCGCAAAATGCATGTGGTGTCATGAATCGACTATCAATCAAATGTTTACGCCTCAACTTGATTTTGCCGGCTATTTGACAGCAACTAATTTTCAAAACATTTTAATCGGCTATCGCGAATCAAATCGAATACAAAAATTAGCGCTTACGGATGGCGTCGATTTTTCTCAAACACAACAACACACTTTGACGGAACTGCTTTACATTTCATTTATGGAACCATCAGCAGAAAGGCTGAGCGTAGAGTGGAATTTGCCTTTGACCGAAGTGCAAAGCAGATTGACCAATTTGAGCACACATGTTTATGTAGAATTTCCTTTTTTAGGCAATTTGTACTATCGCGACGAGGTGGCGAACTTGGCGCCGTTTGGTGGATTGCCCACGTCGAGCTCGGTCAGAGAACTTTCAACTAGAGAAGTAAATCATCTTTCAGAATGAAATCAATCATTTCAAAATATTATGGATTGATTCCGCTGCTTATGCTGCTTTCATTTTTTGGATACCAATCGATTTCTTTTCCCATTCACGACTTTGCGAATTATTATTTTGGTGGTCAATTCTTAGTCGAAGGCCATTTTACTTCTTTATGCTATTTCCCGTTCGAATTCAACAAAGCGATTGCTGACGCAGGCTATACCGGAATTTTCGTCAGTTATGCTCCAAACACGCCATTCCTTGCGCTGATTTTTGCGCCGTTTTCGCTACTTCCAATCTGGATTTCGAAAATCATTTTTAATAGCTTAAGCATTTTTGCCTTTCTGTATAGCATCCAAAAACTGAGCAGTTTTTATCAAATAAAGTCCATCTATCTGCTACTAATTCCAATTGTTTTCTTTATCCCAATCAGAAATGAAATTCTATTTGGTCAGCTCTATTTCTTATTGTTCTTTTTGCTCAGCGAAAGCTGGATGGCCTATCAAAAAAATAATCTAAAAACAAGCGCATGTTATTTAGCAATTGCCATACTTTTAAAAATATTTCCAGCATTGCTCCTGCTCTTTCCGTTGTTCACAAAGCAATTTAGATATTTACTTTACGTTGCTGGATTTGGACTCTTTTTTTTAAGTGTTTCTGTATTTTTTTCAGGTTTCGAAATTTGGCAATATTTCTTAACAGCTATATTATCAAAAGCATCCAATGGCGAAATATCGGAAGCTTACGTTTCGAATTATCAGTCGATGTTTATGTTTTTGAAAGAACTTTTGATATACGAACCAACGCTAAATCGCGCTACGTTCTACAATAGCCCAGCAATTTTTCACGCATTACTTTTACTATTCAAAAGTACACTGTTGGTCTTTGGATTTTTTATTACTAGAAAAGCCTCCAATTTCTTACTCGTACTTTCTTATTGGATCCTCGTGATGGTACTTGTTTCTCCTTACGGAAGTACATACACCTTAATTTTATTACTATTCCCCTATTTTGGATTAATTCAAAGCGATTGCTCAAAAACAAAAAAAATCGTTGCTCTCCTACTTATCTTTTTGGCGAACAATCTGCCAACAACCATTTTCCTCAAATATCCGTTCCCCTTTTCCTATTTGAGATTATTTGTTTTGATGTTGTTATTAACGCTGATTCTGCGCCACTTTCACAAGCATCTCAATTACAAGATTACTGGAATTGTAGCGCTAGCGTCAGCATTTCTTGCTTTCACTTTTACAAAAAGAGAAACTTCCTACTCGCAATATTTTCTAGAGAAAGAAAGTCCAATTTTGATTTATGATTATCAAGTCAAAGCGCAACGACTAACCTATTCTTATTGGAATGACAATGGGGAAAATAAGATTTCGATTCCTTTTAATTATTCAAATGCAAAACCTCTAGAACTGAAAGAAAATCAGATTTTTCACAACGGAATTCTGTTGATTTCAGACTCAGGTCATAAAAGAAAGCCGCTACTAATTGATGGGAAATACATCCTTTACCTATCAGATTACGATCGCGGAATCGGTTTTTACACGCTCCGAAAAGTAATGGTAAATACAACGGACGATGAATAAACTAAAAACTGCTGTCGGTAACGGAATTTGGCAACTACTGCCATCCATGGGAACCATGTTGCTTTCGCTGCTTATTGTGCGATTGTTTGACACTGCTGTTTGGGGAACGATTGTCGGTGTTATTGTGATTCAACAAGTGCTCAATAGCATTATTTCTTGGGGAAATAAAGATTTTCTGCAACGAGAACTGGCGCTCAATCACCTTGAATTCAACTTTAGTTTTACCGCTTTTTTGCAAGAGCGATTTATGGTCTTTGTGTTTGCAATTGGTTGCTGCTATTTGTTTGATTGGGTTTCGAACCCTTTCTTTTTAGGCTTTTGCATGCTTGTGCTCGCCAAGTTTTTGCAACAGAGTTTTGATATCCTTGTATTGCGAGAAAAACGGTTCGTTTTGGTGACTGTCTTAGAAGTCGTATTTCTGATTTTACAGCTATTGTTGCTTTTGTATTTACATCAAATTGGTATTAAGAGTCCAAGTACGCTTTTTGTCATTTTTTGGCTTCCATCACTGATAAAGAGTATCATTTTACTAGTCATTTTTAGGAATTATTTGGAGCGAAAACTGACGCCTGGAACCTATTTAAAGAAATCATTTTTTTTCGGTCTGCTTAGTTTCAGTGGACTTGTTCATAGTAAAATTGATTTGCTATTGATTTCCAAACTTCTCGACGCGTCATCGCTGGGCAAATACCAAATCATAATGGCTTTCTTATGGAACATTCAGTCGGTGGCCATGTATGTGTCGGGACCCTATGTGCACAACTTCTATCGCCTCAGTGAATTTTCTCAAAATAATTACGCCCATTTTTTGCGCCGATTATCCTATTGGATTGTTCCTGTTGGCGTGATGCTCATGAGCGGCATTTTGTATTTTGTACTTCATTTGCAATTAAGCATTTCCATATTGATGGCTTCGCTGTTGTTTAGTATGATGAGTTTTATTTATTTGCCATGGATTTTGCAACTCAACCAACGAAAACTAGAGTTTCGTGTTTTGACACTCAATATCCTTGGAATTCTGCTATTGGTAAGTTTCATTTTAGTCATAAACAACTTGATCGGATTGACTTTAGAAAATATGATCTGGATTGTGACCGTTCATCAATTATTTATAACTGCTATCGCCTTTGTAGCCAATAAGATCAAGTCATGACAGATAAGAAATGGAATGAATTGCTAGTTGACCAAAACTTACTTCAGGATAGAGGTTCCTATTGGAAACATATGCGCCCCGATTTTGAAGCACATCTTTCAGATTACCTTGTGGTTTTTGAAAAATATCGGTCGACCATCGGAATTGCGCCAACAAATACTTCCGATTGGGCAGCATTACCATTTGGTTCGTTTGCGGATAATGCTTCCTGGGCATGGAGACGACAAAGCCTTGAACTCCTTGAAAATCATTTAGAAAAAACAAAGCCCGACACCGTACTCGAGATTGGCGCATGGAACGGCTGGCTCACCAAATATCTTGCGAAGAAATCAAATGTGGTGGTTGCTGCCGATTATTTTGTTTGTTCCTTTGATGGCATTGGAAATTTGAAAGACTTGGCCGAAAACATCTATCCGGTCCAATGCGATGTGGAAACTATAAAGACAGATTTCCACCCGCAATCTTTTGATTTAATTATTTTGAATCATTGCCTAACTTACACCCAAAATCCTACCGAGTTTATTCTAAATTTGATTCCACTTCTCAAAGAAGATGGTGCAATTTTATCCTTAGGAAATACTTTTTACAGGAATCCATCAAAAAAAATTCGTCGCAATGCAAAAGCAAACGAAAACTATAAATACGCCTACAACCGAACGTTGTATATCCAGCCAGTAAAGGGATATATGGATTTGGTTGATCTTTCGAACTTAGAAAAAAATGGATTTCAAATATTGAATTATCCGAAAATGCGGATTCAGAATTTTATTTCAAAAATACATCCATACAAACCAAGCTATAAAGCGCTTCTTTATAAAAAGACTAACCGATGATATTATCGTTTGTGCACCATTATCAAAATAAAAGATTCTATTCGAAACTCATTCGAAAAGGAGATTTATGCTTTGACATTGGTGCGAATTTAGGAGCCAAAAGTAAACTGTTTCTTTCTTTGGGCGCCAGCGTCATTGCTTTTGAACCACAAAAAGCATGTCATCCAGCGCTGCAAAAACTCAGTGCCAAATATCCCAATTTCAAATTCTATCCGTTTGCTGCTGGAGAGAAAAACGAAGAACAACCCTTATATTTAGCCAATCATATTGAAGTTGCCACGCTTTCTAGCGCATTTGTCAATTATTTCCAGTGTGAAGAACTTCAGTGGGACAAAAGTGAAATCGTTACTGTAAAAACACTCGATTCGCTAATTGAAACTTATGGTTTTCCCTATTTTTGTAAACTTGATGTTGAAGGCTTTGAATGGCAAGTCTTGTCGCAACTTTCACACACTATTCCCATAATTGAATTTGAATTTACTGGCGGCTTCATCGAAAACACGGTCAAGATTATTACCGCTTTAAACAGAAAAAATACCAAGTTTAACTATATTAGGAACGAAAATTTAAAATTCAAATTAAAGACGTGGGTTTCCCGAGAAGAAATGATTGACATTATTCAGTCGCTTCCAAAAAACAGACTTCATGGCAACATTTACGTAAAAACCGAAAGCAATTAAGTGAAAACAAAAAAAATCATATTATTTAATCCCAAAAGTGCCAATGGAAAGCACCGCATTCCCAATTCCATTTTGCAGGTCGGTGCCTCTATTCACGGAAAATATGAGTATGTTTTTGTTGATGGCAATCTCGAGAAAGATCCTTGGCAAACCATCGAGAATTATCTAAAAACGGGCGAGTTTAAGTACTTTGGTTCCACAGTGATGCCTGGACCGCAATTGCGCCAAGCCATTCCATTTACTAAAAAAATTAAAGAACAATTTCCCGAAATTATTACTGTTTGGGGAGGCTATTTTGCATCAAATCAGTATCGGGTTTCTTTAGAATCGGGTTATGTAGATTATGTCATCAATGGCCCTGGAGACAATACATTTCCGGAGCTCATTAATGCACTCGAGTTGAACGATCTATCTAGTATTTTTCTGATTAAGAATCTAATTTACAAAGATGAAAAAGGCGCTATTGTCAAAACTGCAGTTGAAGCTTTATTAGATCAAGATACATTGCCCAAATTTCCATATGAGTATTTGAATACGTTTTATCCCGTCAGAAATTACCTCGCGAAGACGTTTATGGGAAACCAAACTTTGTCCTATCATTCTAGTATGGGCTGTCCTTTTTCGTGTTCGTTTTGTGCTGTTGTTCCCATCTATAACGCCAAATGGAAAGGAATGTCTGCGGCAAGAATCTATGAAGACGTTAAATATTTTAAAGAAAAATACAACATTGACGCGATTGAGTTTCATGACAATAATTTCTTTACCGCCAAAAAAAGAGTTTTAGAATTTTCCGAACTCATCATGAATGACAACATCAGTTATTGGGGCGAAGGGCGAATTGATACGATTAATATGTATACTGACGAGGACTTAAAACTCATGCGAAAAGCAGGTTGCAAGATGATTTTCTTGGGCGCCGAAACAGGAAACGACGCGGTCTTAAAACAAATGAACAAAGGCGGCACGCAGACTGGTCAAATGATTAAGGATTTTGTATTGCGTATGAAAAACGCGGATATTATTCCAGAGCTGTCATTTGTTTTGGGAATGCCTGCCAAGACCGAAAAAGAAGTCTACGAGCAAATCTTATGGGATATTAATTTTATTAAGGAAATCAAAAGCATCAATCCGAATGCGGAAATTATTATTTATTTGTTTAGTCCAGTGCCGACTGAAGGTTCGGAATTGTATCAACAAATTCTTGATGCTGGATTTTCTTTTCCAACAGCTTTAGAAGATTGGATTTCGCCATCATGGGAAAATTTTGATTTACGAAAAAATCCCTTGACACCTTGGCTAAAACCCTATATGATTGACACGATCAAAAATTTTGAAACCGTTTTAAATGGGTATTATCCAACCGTTTCGGATTTTAGAATTACAGGATACAAAAGACATGTTTTACGAGCGATTTCAAAGATGAGATATACAACGAACTTTTATCATTATCCCTACGAAATCAAAGCGCTGCACAAATTGTGGAAATACCGTCAACCGGAAATTGAAGGGTTCTATTCTGAGTAATTCGATGAAGCTATGAGAAAATTTCTTAAGAAAATCGCCAGTCCATTTTTGCAAAAAGCAAGCGCTATCTACCTCAAAAAGCGACGGAAGTACAATTATAAAGAAATTAGTGTTTGGGTAGAACCCACTGTTTTTCCTCCATTTATTACGATAAGCTCCAAACTGCTTTTGGAGTTTGTTGATCAACTGTCCTTAAAGGATAAAACATTATTAGAATTAGGTTGTGGTTGTGGTATTATTTCCATTTTGGCGGCAAAGAAAGATTCTATTGTAACGTCAACAGACATCAATCCGATTGCATTAAGTGCTTTGGTGGAAAACGCCAAAGAAAACGACGTGACAATTGATATTATCGCCTCCGATTTGTTTGAAAATATAGAAGAGAATTCATTCGACTTTGTGATCATCAATCCGCCATACTATCCGAAAAACCCGAATTCAATAGCTGAAAACGCTTGGTTTTGCGGTGAAAATTTTGAGTATTTCGAATCATTATTCCGTCAATTGCCAAAGTTTTTGACTCCGAGTAATTCGACTTTTATGATTCTTTCTGTAGATTGTGAATTAGAAAAAATAAAAGCGATTGCGATTCAGAATAAAATAACTTTCCATGTCGTGCAGGAAAGCAAAGTTATGGCCGAAACCAATTTCATATTTAAACTAGACCTATTATAGTTTTCTAGTTGATTCGCGTTGTCTTAATTCCGTTTTGATTATAGTCGTTTGAAATTCAGGTTCTTCTTCCTCTTTATGTTCCAATCTTTTGATTAGTAACTTAGCGGCAGCTTCTCCGATTTCCGGTCCGTGTTGGCTTACGGTTGACAAACTCGGCGTTAATCTTCTAGACCAAACCCCATCGGCAAATCCGATTATTGATAGTTCATCAGGAATTTTATAGCCGCTTTTTAGTCCCATCTTAATAGCTGCTACGGACGCGTGTTCGTCTAAAGCAAAAACGCCATCAATTTTATGGTCGTCAAAAAGTGCTTTGGCGCTCTTGTCGAAATCTGTTTCTGAATCTGTCAGGATAACCAAATTTTTATTTACCTCAATCTTGTGGTCTTTTAGTGCTTGTAGAAATCCCTGCGCTCTTAACTTACCAACGCTCAAATTATCGATGGTAGAAAATAAAGCGATTTTCTTGCAACCTGATTGAATAAGATGTTGTGTTGCGTTGTGAGCGGAATCGAAATCATCTACTATAACTTTGTCACAGGCGACTTCATCAGAAATACGATCAAACATTACTATAGGAGTTCCCTCGTTGATGATTACATTAAAATGGTTGTATTCGTGCAATTTTTGTGCTTCTTCGGAAACAGACAAGATAAATCCGTCAATTGTTCCGTTGCTTAAGACTTCTAGTGTGCTCACTTCTTTCTCGAGCGATTCATTAGAGATACAGGTAATCACATTATAGCCATTTTCTTCCGCCACTTTCTCTATTCCAGTAAATACTTTGGCAAAAAACGGATTGAGTATATTAGGAATAATAACACCAATAGTCTTCGTTTTTCTGTTTTTGAGATTCAACCCAATGACATTGGGCTTATAGTTTTTCAGTTTTGCGTATTCTTGAATTTTTGTTTTGGTCTGCTCGCTAATTTCCGGGCTGTCATTCAAAGCTTTAGAAACAGTTGAAACTGAAACATTAAGTTCCTTTGCAATTTGTTTTAGAGTGGCTTTTGATTTCATAGAATGAATTTTGAAACGTAAAAATAACAAAACAATCCATATAAACCTCCAATAAAATTTAAAGGTTACATAATATTAACAACTGTATTAGCAACTATATCGCTCATTTTCATAAAAATAAAGCCCAATAAAAAATCCTTAAAATAATGATTAAAAGGTATTTGTATTTAAAATAAAATAATGTACTTTTGCAACCCCTTTATTGGGGATGGAATGTTTAATTAAAAAAATATTATGGACGCATTAAGCTACAAGACAATGTCTGCAAGCAAAGCCACTGTTACCAAAGAGTGGATTGTTGTAGATGCTGATGGGCATAACTTAGGTCGTCTTGCTTCAAAAGTCGCTATGATTTTAAGAGGTAAGTACAAGCCCAGTTATACACCACACGTGGACTGTGGAGATAA
>CANHEA010000033.1 GCA_947459635.1 Flavobacteriaceae bacterium
CAAAAAGGAGCCTATCTAAAAGACAATAAAATGGAAGTAATTATCAACGAAGAAGAATTCATCATGGAGACAGAATATATTGCGCTCGAAGGAAAGCACAATATGAAAAACGCAATGGCCGCAACCTCCGTCGCCAAATTGATGCAGATTCGCAAAGAAACCATTAGAGAAAGTCTATCTAATTTTCAAGGCGTAGAACACCGTCTTGAAAAAGTACTAAAAATTCAAAATGTACAGTACATCAACGACTCCAAAGCGACCAACGTCAACGCCACTTTTTTTGCGCTTGATAGCATGACTGGCCCAACCGTATGGATTGTCGGAGGTGTCGATAAAGGAAACGATTACTCCGAATTGATGTCGCTCGTGCACGAAAAAGTAAAAGCCATAGTTTGCCTAGGTGTCGATAACAAAAAGATCATCGATGCATTTGGAAACGTAGTCGATGTGATGATTGAAGTTGACTCGATGAACGACGCCGTAAAAATGGCGCAACGTCTGGCCGAAAAAGGCGATACAGTTTTGTTGTCACCAGCCTGTGCGAGTTTCGATTTGTTCGAAAACTACGAAGACAGAGGGAAACAATTCAAAAACGCGGTGCAGAATTTATAGAAGCCGGGAACCTGCTTTCGCCTTTATCTCTCCACTGCGTTGCGAGGATATCGGCTCTATCAGGGCTAGGGTTTACGGTAAATACAAACAATACGTTAAAAATAGAAAAAGAGAAAAGAAGCAAGACCGCTTCGCTGCAGGAGACAAGACCAACAACTGACAACCGATAACTGATAAAATGCTACAATTAATTAAAAACCTTAAAGGAGACAAAGTAATCTGGACATTCGTGGCCTTATTAGCTTTGTTTTCGTTTATGCCAGTTTTTAGTGCCAGTAGCAATTTGGCTTATATGGGTCACGGTACCGGAAATACTTTGGGCTATCTAGTAAAACATTTCGCCCACATTTGCATCGGCTTTATGATTATTTACTGGATTCACAAAGTACCGTATCATTATTTTAGAGCAATTTCAATCGTGGCTTTGCCCGTCGTTTGGTTGCTTTTGGGATATACTTTAGTAAAAGGAACAGTCATCGCAGGAGCCAATGCCAGTCGGTGGATTCAAGTGCCGTTCATCGGAATCACTTTTCAAACTTCCACACTTGCCTTTATCGTTTTGATGATTTTTGTCGCTAGATATTTATCTAAAAAAAGGGAAACGCCAATTACTTTCAAAAGTTCACTATGGGAATTGTGGCTGCCGGTTTTTACGACGTTAATGTTTATCCTACCTGCCAATTTCTCGACTGCGGCCTTAATGTTTTCTATGGTTTTAATGCTCGCTTTTATTGGGCAATATCCACTAAAACATATTGGACTCATTATCGGTGCCGGAATAATTGCATTGACCTTTTTTGTTCTAGTTAGTAAAGCTTTCCCCGATGCCGCTTTCTTTAGCCGCGTCAAAACATGGGAAAGTCGATTGGAGAATTTCACCACAGACAAACCCGATGAAGATGATTATCAAATAGAAAAAGCCAAAATCGCAATCGCATCAGGTGGAATTCAAGGATTAGGTCCAGGGAAAAGTGTGCAGAAAAACTTCCTGCCACAATCATCATCAGATTTTATTTACGCCATCATTGTCGAAGAATACGGCTTAATCGGTGGATTAACCATCTTGGGATTGTATATGTTACTGTTCTTCCGATTTATAGTAGCGGCACACAAAGCCAATTCACTGTTCGGTAAATTAGTTGTCGTTGGTCTCGGATTTCCAATTGTCTTTCAGGCATTAATCAATATGGCAGTTGCGGTTGAGTTACTACCAGTAACAGGACAAACTTTACCACTAATCAGTAGCGGAGGAAGCTCTATCTGGATGACCTGCATCGCACTCGGAATTATTATCGGCGTCACCAAAAAAGAAGAGGAAATTGCCGCCGAACTCACAGAAAAAGAACAACGCGAAGCCACGCTCAAACGCATGATTGACGCTCAAATTGAACGGGAAGAAAAAGCAGAAGCAGCATTAAAAGAAATAGAAGCTGCTGAGAAAACAGAAAGTTATTCCATAGAAGATAAAACCAACCCGATGAACGCAGTTCTCGGTAAAAAATAAACTCAGGCACTCAGCAACTAAAAAAAATGACAAAACTAAAATTCATATTAAGCGGCGGCGGAACCGGTGGACATATCTACCCGGCCATCGCTATTGCCAATGAATTGAAGTCGAGGTTTCCGGATGCAGAATTCCTTTTCGTCGGTGCGCAAGATAAAATGGAAATGCAAAAAGTGCCTCAAGCAGGTTACGAAATCAAAGGACTTTGGATTGCCGGTTTACAAAGAAAACTGACCATCGATAACGCCATGTTTCCATTCAAATTGATGAGCAGTTTGGCAAAATCCAGAGCGATCATCAAACAATTCAAACCAAACGTAGTCATCGGAACTGGCGGATTTGCCAGCGGACCGTTGTTGCAAATGGCAAATAGTGCCGGAATTCCAACGGTGATTCAAGAACAAAATTCCTATCCTGGAATCACCAATAAATTATTAAGCAAAAAAGCCAATTCGATTTGTGTGGCATACGAAAACTTGGAGCGCTTTTTCCCAAAGGAGAAAATTAGACTCACGGGAAATCCAGTGCGTCAAGATTTAATCGCCATTGATAGTAAAAGAAACGAAGCGATTTCCTATTTCAAATTAAACCCGGAAAAGAAAACGCTTTTGGTTCTTGGGGGAAGTCTCGGCGCCAGAAGAATCAACCAACTCATTGCAAAAGAACTCGATTTTTTCGCGTCAAAAAACGTTCAGATTATTTGGCAGTGTGGTAAGTTTTATATCGAAGAATACCAACAATTTAATAACCGAGAAAACGTTCAAGTGTTAGCGTTTATTGACAAAATGGATTTGGTCTACGCGGCTGCAGATTTTGTAATCTCACGAGCTGGAGCCTCCTCTGTTTCTGAATTGTGCCTGGTAGGAAAGCCGGTGATTTTTATCCCGTCGCCCAATGTTGCCGAAGATCATCAAACGAAAAATGCACAAGCCATTGTAGATAAGAAAGGCGCAATCCTGCTAAAAGAAAATGAACTTGACGAAAGATTTGAAACGGTTTTCAATAATTTGTTAATCGACGAAAACTTGCAAAAGGAGCTTTCCCAGAACATCAAAACTTTGGCGAAACCCAATGCAACAAAGGATATCGTAGAAGAAATAATAAAATTAATCAAAGTTTAAAACAGCAAAACTCAGTATCTCAGCTACTCAGTCGCACAGCAACTCAAAATGAACCTAAACCAAATACATAACGTCTATTTTATCGGCATCGGAGGCATCGGAATGAGCGCCCTAGCACGATATTTCAAAACTTTAGGCAAAAAGGTGTCTGGTTATGACAAGACTGAAACTGAACTGACCAAAGAGTTGGCCGCTAGTGGTATTGAGATTCATTTTGAAGATGCTATCGATAAAATCCCAACCGATTTTTACCAAGAAAATACACTGGTCATCATCACGCCAGCGGTTCCAAGTCATCATTCCGAATGGAATTATTTCATAGAACGCGATTATCAAATCAAGAAAAGAGCTGAAGTGCTCGGAATCATAACCAAAGATACGTTTTGTTTTGCTGTAGCAGGAACGCATGGGAAGACCACAACGTCAAGTATTCTTGGACATATTTTGTTCCAAAGTGGTGTTGATGTGACGTCGTTTATAGGTGGAATTGTCGAAAACTATGATTCTAACTTAATCGGAAACGGCAAAACAGTGACTGTTGTTGAGGCAGATGAATTCGATCGTTCGTTTTTACACCTACATCCCAATATTGCTTGCGTCACTTCGACCGATGCAGATCATTTAGATATTTATGGCGATAAAGCATCTATTGAAGCGTCTTTTAAAGAATTTGCAGATAAAGTCGAGGACAAAAGCAAATTGTTTATCGCAAAAGGACTTAATCTGCAAGGAGTTGAAGTCGCGGTAAATGAAGAAGCAACTTTCAAAGCATACAATGTTAGTATTGAAAATAGCGAATACCTATTCGATGTTCAAACGCCAAAAGAAGTCATTACAGGCCTTCGATTTAGTTTGCCAGGAAAACATAATTTGACCAATGCTTTAATGGCATTTGCTATGGCGAAAACCTACGGAATTGCTAACGATGACATT
Organism: Flavobacteriaceae bacterium; assembly: GCA_947459635.1. Taxonomy (GTDB): domain Bacteria; phylum Bacteroidota; class Bacteroidia; order Flavobacteriales; family Flavobacteriaceae; genus Flavobacterium. The sequence goes on from CANHEA010000033.1 coordinate 4,171, forward strand.
CGAAATGCATTAGCGTCTTTCAGAGGAATTCGTCGTCGTTTTTCGTTTCAAATTAAAACGGACGAATTGGTTTTTATAGATGATTATGCGCATCATCCCACTGAAATTAATGCTGTCCATCAAGCGGTCCGAGAACTTTATCCCAACAGAAAAGTACTTGCGATTTTTCAACCGCATTTGTTTAGTAGAACCAAAGATTTTGCGGATGGTTTTGCGGAAAGTTTATCCGCTTTCGACGAAATTCTCCTGCTCGATATTTATCCTGCTCGGGAATTGCCAATAGAAGGCATTACATCGCAATGGTTGCTTTCAAAAATGACCAATTCGAATGCCAAATTAGTGTCCAAAAGTGAGTTAATAACAGCCATAAAATCAAGCGATGCAAAAGTGATTGTAACGATTGGAGCGGGAGATATTGGAGAATTAGTAAAACCTATAAAGATAGCACTGTCATGAGTTGGTTCAAATGGTCAAATGTCCGATTAATACTGATGTTCGCGTTGATGGTGTTTTTATATTCCTTCACTTCAATGCGAAATGAAAAACGAAAATTGGTCAAATCTGAAGTTGTTTTTGTTGCTGATTCTAGTCCGTTTATTAAACAGGAAACGGTTAATAAATTGTTAATAGAAAATAAAACCGACGCGCAAAGCATACGTAAAGATAAATTAGATTTGAACCAATTGGAGAAGTCTATCAATTCGAATCCGATGATTGAAAAATCTGAGGTTTTTGTCAGCATAGATGGGGTATTAAAAGCGGTGGTAAAACAAAAAACACCAATCGCGAGAGTGTTCAACGATGAAAGCTCTTTTTATATTGACTATCAAGGAAATATAATGCCTTTGTCGGATGAATTTACAGCAAGGGTTCCAATAATTTCGGGGGATATTAACAACATAAATAAAGACGATTTCAGCAAATTGCTGCGATATATTTGGCAAGATGATTTTTTGAAAAAAAACATCATCGGTATGCAAATCTCGCCTGCTGGAAGCATAAAAATGCAGAATAGAAATTTCAATTACGAAATTCTGTTCGGCAAATCAATCAACATAGAACGCAAGTTTCAAAACTATAAAGCGTTTTATCAAAAGACAATTGTCGATAGTACATTGTTACGTTACAAGAGGATTAATCTGACATTTACGCAACAAGTTGTTTGCACTAAATAATAGAATATGGAAAAAGAGAATATTGCAGTAGGACTTGACATCGGAACCACCAAGATTGTGGCGATGATTGGCAAGAAAAACGAATACGGTAAGTTGGAGATTTTGGGTGTTGGAAAATCCAAAAGCCTTGGCGTTGCTCGTGGTGTAGTTAATAATATTACGCAAACAATCCATTCTATTCAACAAGCAATTCTTGAAGCAGAAAACAATTCAGGATACAAAATCAAAGATGTGGTAGTTGGTATTGCGGGTCAGCATATTCGCAGTATTCAGCATAGCGACTACATCAGCCGAAGCAATGCGGAAGAAGTAATTGGAGGAAAAGACATCGATTTGTTGATCAATCAAGTGCACAAATTGGCGATGCTTCCGGGAGAAGAAATCATCCACGTATTACCACAAGAATTTAAGATCGACGGTCAATCGGACATCAAAGAACCAATTGGAATGTACGGCGGTCGCTTGGAAAGCAGTTTTCACGTAGTTGTTGGTCAAGCGTCATCTATTCGTAACGTGGGAAGATGTATTCAAAGTTCCGGCATTGAATTATCTGGTTTAACACTTGAACCATTGGCTTCTGCAGATGCTGTTTTAAGTCAGGAAGAAAAAGAAGCTGGCGTGGCATTGATTGATATTGGCGGAGGAACTACCGACTTGGCTATTTTTAAAGATGGAATTATCAGACATACTGCGGTTATTCCTTTTGGTGGAAATGTCATCACAGAGGATATCAAAGAAGGTTGCTCGATAATCGAGAAACAAGCAGAGTTATTGAAAATCAAATTCGGGTCAGCATGGCCAGGAGAAAATAAAGACAACGAAATTGTTTCGATTCCAGGATTGAGAGGACGTGAGCCAAAAGAAATTTCATTAAAGAATTTATCGAAAATAATTCACGCACGTGTTGTTGAAATTATCGAACAAGTTTTTGCTGAAATTAAAGCTTACGGGCACGAAGATCCACGTAAAAAACTAATTGCTGGAATTGTATTGACTGGCGGAGGTGCTAATTTGAAACACATCAAACAGTTGGTAGAATATATCACTGGCATGGATACCAGAATTGGTTATCCAAACGAGCACTTAGCAGGAAATTCAGATGAAGAAATCTCTAGTCCATTATACGCAACTGCAGTGGGATTGGTGATGAACAGTATCGAAAACAAAACACAAAGTGCGGTAAGATTTGAAACTACTGTTGTGCCAGAGAAAGTGACTTTCAAACAAGAAAGAACTTTTGAACCATTCGATATTCCAAAACCAGCGGAAGAGCCAGTTTTCGAAAAGGTGGTTGAAAAAGTTGTGGAAGAGGAGAAAGTAGAAGTTGAAAGTGCAGTTTATAAGCCTGAATCAACAGAAACCAAAATCAGACGTTCGTTTTTTGACAAGTACGTCGACAAGATTAAAGAATTTTTAGATAACGCAGAATAGGTTTACGCCTCAAAATAATAGAATAAGAATATCAAAAACCAAAAATTATGACAAGCAACTCAGATTTTGGAAACATTTCGTTTGATTTACCTAAAAATCAATCCAATGTGATTAAAGTAATTGGAGTAGGTGGCGGTGGAAGTAATGCCATCAATCACATGTTTAAGCAAGGCATCAAAGGCGTAGATTTTATCGTTTGCAATACCGATGCACAAGCGTTGCAAAACAGTTCAGTTCCTAATAAGATTCAGTTGGGAATGCACCTTACCGAAGGATTAGGCGCTGGTGCCAATCCAGAAGTGGGGCAACAATCAGCTATCGAAAGTATTGCGGAAATCGAAAAAATGTTAGACAGCAATACCAAAATGGTCTTCATTACCGCAGGAATGGGAGGAGGAACAGGAACAGGTGCTGCTCCTGTAATTGCGCAATTGGCTAAAGAAAGAGATATCTTAACTGTCGGAATTGTGACGATTCCTTTTCAATTTGAAGGGAAAGTTCGTTCGGATCAAGCGCTGTTAGGTGTAGATAAATTACGCAAGCAAGTCGATTCTCTAATTGTAATCAATAATAACAAACTACGTGAAGTATATGGTAACCTTGGTTTCAAAGCAGGTTTCTCCAAAGCAGATGAAGTTTTAGCGACTGCGTCTAGAGGAATTGCTGAAGTAATCACACACCATTACACACAAAACATTGATTTAAAAGACGCAAAAACTGTATTGTCAAACAGCGGCACAGCCATCATGGGTTCAGCTACGGCAATTGGTGACAATAGAGCTAAGGAAGCGATTATCGCAGCTTTAGATTCACCGCTTTTAAATGACAATAAAATTTCAGGAGCTAAAAACGTATTGTTGCTTATCGTTTCTGGTTCTAATGAAATTACAATTGATGAAATCGGAGAAATCAATGACCACATTCAAACGGAAGCTGGTTTTAATGCCAACATCATTATGGGAGTTGGTGAAGATGAATCACTTGGCGATTCTATTGCGGTAACCATTATTGCTACCGGTTTTAATGTGGAACAACAAAACGAAATTGTCAATACAGAACCTAAAAAAATTATCCATTCTTTAGATAGTGAGCATAAATTAGAGCATGACTTGTCGAACAAAACAATTCCAGCTTTCAAAATCGACTTAGAAATTGAGAAACCTGCGGAAGACGAGAAAATTGTTTTCGAATTGATCGATGATGAAGTTCTAGAAATGGAAGTCAAAGAACCAGTTCTAGACGAAAACGAATTGATCGTCATTTCGGAATTCATCAAAAATCTAGATGTTACTTTCGAAATTGTTTCTCCAGAAAAACCATTAGAATTCGAAGTTTCCAAACCAGTAGTTTCAGAGGTGAATGAAATCAAAGTAATTGAAGCCACAGAAGTAAAAGAAGAACAAGTGACTTTCTCTTTTGATTTGCCAATTGCTACACCAGCTGCAGAAGTGGATGAAAACAAAATCCTTTTTGAACTTAGCAACGAAACCAAAAACATTGAAGTAAATCAAGCGGTGCAAGTGGTTCCTATGACGGAATTGAATGAGAATGGAATCATCAAATATTCTTTGGAAGAATATATGGAAATAGAAAATGAACTACTCAATTCTAAGCCAGCAGAGAATATCGCGGCAGAACCTGTAGAAGAAGCATTAAACATCACCATGAAAAAAGTGGATGAAGTATCTAATTTTTCTTCCGTATTCGAAGATGTTTCACCAATGGAAATGTCTATCGAAGATACATTGAAATTAAGAGCTGATGAGAGAAGAAGAAAATTAAAAGATTTCAATTACAAATTTCACAACAATCCATCTCGTATGGATGAATTTGAAAAAGAACCTGCATACAAACGATTAGGGATTGACATAACAAGCAATCCTCAAAACAATAACACATCACGCACGTCCTTAGGAACTGATAGTAATGACGACATTCAGTTGCGTTCAAACAATTCGTTTCTGCACGACAACGTCGATTAACTAATCCCCAATTGGTTGCGATTAACCCGAAAATTCCCTCAAGTTTTCGGGTTTTTTGTTTTATAAAAAATCATTATATTGGTCGACTTTTAATATTAAAAACTAAACAATGAAAAACACTAAAAAAATTGGATTGCTAGTAATGGCATTGGCAATCAATTCAATATCGCACGCACAATTAGGTGGGATGTTAAAGAAAGCAGCTAAAAATGTGGCGACAGATCAAGTTACGAAAGCCGTTTCAGGTTCAGATTCTAATTCTTCTTCAAGTTCTAGCTCAAGTTCAAGCTCAAATTCAGGTTCAGGTTCAGCAGCATCAAGTGTGACTTTAGACTGGAAACAGTACCCGATGACGCCTGCGATCACGATGAAATCCTTATTGGAAGGTACAGAAGTATCCGACAACGGAAATTTAAGAATGAACTTCTACAGAGCGACATTCATTCCTAACAAAAAGGCATCTGGAGAACCAGTTGATATGATTAGAGACGATAATGTTCTGACTACTAAAGTGTACTTGAACGACCAATTGATAAAATCTCCTACATACAATGATGGTAGTTATTTCAATGACGGAAAACAAAATACGTATCAAGATAACGGAAACCAACAGTCAGACATGATGTTGACGCAAGAAGGAAAATACAAAATCGATTTCTTAGCAGGTGGTGTTCAATTCTATAGTTTTGACTTCGATGTGCATAAAAAAGTAAACACAGATCCTTATGCTACGAGTGCTGCGCTATGGTATTCTACAGGACCATGGGAAAAGTACGCTTATATTACACCTCAAACTTCAGGAAATTTCATTTTAGGATTCTATTTGATGCATACCGACCTCAAACCAAATCCTAACGATGCAAGAAAAACATCAAAAAGTGTAAACTGGTACCCAGAGTTATTGCAAAACGGAAAAGTAATCTCTGTGCCAAACAAACAAGTTGCTATTGTTCCTCAAGGAGAATGGAAAGACATGTCTTGTTCTATGAAATTAATTGGAGCAAAAGATTACTTAAAAATAGCAGATTTAAAAGACGGAAGCTACACTTTGAAAATTACTGTAGATGGTGAGCCAGCACCAAGAATGTATGATTTTAAAGCAGCCGGTGGCAACATCGTTCAAAGCGACAAACAAGACAGAGCAAAAAATAAAGACCCTAAAACATTGGTTGAAGGTTGGAATAATTTCTTCTGGTTAGAGCGCAAATAATCTAATAAACAAATACTTTATAACCCGAAAGCATCGTTTTGTTTTCGGGTTATTTTGTTTAAAAAAGTAGCAGTTCATCTAACATTTTTTTGTAGTTTTGCCGGGCCTTAATCCGGCTGTACGCTCTATCTTTCTCGCCACCCGAGCCTTTTGGCGAACTGACGAAGTAAACAACGGCAAGAAAGGATGCCGCTACCATCCGGGGCAAGCACAGCATTAGCATATCAAAATCGTTTATCTAAAATTAAAAATAAAATGAGTCTATCTGCAAACATCATGGAAGAAATTAAAGTCGCCATGAGAGCAAAAGATACTGTCGCTCTAGAAGCGCTTAGAGCCATCAAATCTGAATTGTTATTGGCACAAACAGCTTCTGGTAACAAAGAGGAAATTTCGGAAGAAGAGGAGATCAAATTGTTGCAGCGATTGGTAAAAACAAGAAAAGACAGTGCCAAAATATTTACAGAGCAAAATCGCATGGACTTGGCGGAACCAGAATTGGCGCAAATTGCGGTAATCGAAAAATTCCTACCGGCACAATTAAGCGAAGCGGAAGTAGAAGCAGTGATTGCAAAAATCATAGCAGAAACTGGAGCATCAGGTATCGCTTCTATGGGAAAAGTCATGGGAATCGCTTCCGCTCAATTAGGAGGAACTGCGGAAGGAAAGACAATTTCTACAATTGTAAAGAAGTTATTAGTTTAAATAAGACTATAAGATTATCAGACTATAAGATTGTAAGATTTTAAGACCTTATTATCTTATACTCTTGAAATCTTACACTCCAAAAAAATGGCTGCGTAGTTCAACTGGATAGAATATCAGATTTCGGCTCTGAGGGTTGGGGGTTCGAATCCCTTCGCGGTCACAACAAATACCAGATAAAAGCTTTGAAAGCAATTTTATCTGGTTTTTTATTTTTTATCAAAAGTTCGATTTCAAATTAATTTGTATAGATTTGGTCTAGACTAAAAATCAGTTTCTTATGAAAGCAAAATTACGTTTCAGTTTCATTTTGATGCTGGTATTCTTTTTGGCGAAGGCGGCAACTCCGCCAAGTGCCACTATTTCATATAATTCTCCGGTATGCACTGGCTCTGGGTTAGCTACTGCAACTTTAACAGGCACCACAGGAGGAACTTTTAGTGCGAGTCCTGCAGGTATATCAATAAATCCTGCTACTGGTACCATTGACCCTTCGACAAGTATACCGGGAACTTATACGATTTCTTATACTATTCCTCCGGATCAAACCAATCCTGCGTTTTTATATACAGTACAGTTTGTTATTGTTGCAGAACTCTACTCAGGAGCTGATGGGGTGATGGAGGTTTGTGAAGACCCTGCAATAACCATAGATTTATATAGTGTAATTTCAGGTGAGGATGCTGGCGGAACGTGGACAAGGTTTTCAGGAACTGGCGGTGTTTTCAATGCTGCTGCAGGTACTTTTACGCCAAGTAATGGAGCAACGACGAGCCAATTTAGCTATTCTGTTCCAACTGGAGGGCCTTGTGCGTCATTTCCAAGTACGGCTACAATAACAATCATTCCTGTAATGGTGCCGATTTTTGGGCAGGTTTCCGCGCTTTGCCAAGGAACAACTCCTCCAGCATTGCCAACATTTTCTGCAAATGGAATTTCAGGTACATGGAGTCCGTCGGTAATTGACACTCAGATTGCAGGTACTTCTGTCTATACATTCACGCCAGATATGCAAGGTTTATGTGTCTCTTCACAAAGCCTGACGGTTACAGTTGTGCCAGGGATAGTGCCGGCATTTACATTTACAACTGCTATTCTATGTGGAGGAAATGCACCTGTTTTACCCACAAAATCGAACAACGGAATCACAGGAACGTGGAACCCGTCTACAATAACCGAAACAGGAGCTTATATGTTTACACCTGCGCCAGGCCAATGTGCCACTAATACAGTTGCAAATGTTATCTTATTAGCGCCTTACGCAACTATTAGTGGGAGTACAACGGTATGCGCAGGGAGTTCGGCTACAGTAACTTTTACTGGTACGCCAAATTCGATAGTAAGTTATACAATGGATTCAGGTCCAATGCAGACTATCGTTTTAAATACATCTGGAACATTAACAATCACCACTCCGGCATTAAACACAAATACAGCAGTTTGTTTGGTCAGTGTGACTTCTGGTAACTGTACCACTCCATTGTCGGGTTGCGCAATTATTACTGTGGCGCTTAATGTTGTTATACCGCCAATGCCAGATGTAGTGGAATGCGGACAGTACATTTTGCCACCACTTCAAATAGGAAATTACTATACGGAATCCAATGGAGGCGGAACGATGCTTCATGCTGGAGATGTTATTACAAATACACAATTTATTTATGTGTATTTGTCGGGCTCGTGCAGTTCCAATGAGGAATCTTTTGTTGTGACTGTTTTACCAATCGTAAATCCAACGATTTCAACTGTAGATGACATCAATTATATTATCGTAGAAGGCGATCAAATTGTTCAGCCATTAGAGCTCAACACCGAGGTTCAATCAGGCAATTATTCATACCAATGGATAGAAACTGAAGATATTCCTGGAGCTAATGGTCCATCGTATACAGTCAACAATGTAGTGACTGGCGGAGTACATTATTATTCGGTTCGAGTTACTAATAATGATACAAGCTGTGTTACGCAATCTCCGGCATTTCAAGTGTTTGAAATTCCAGTTCCAGCGCCTATTGGAGATCCAAATCAAACTTTTATTCTTGGTCAGACTTTGGCCGATATTATAGTTTCAGGTCAAAATATCCAATGGTATAATGTGTTTAATCGAAATGCAACTTCAAGTCCTTTGCCGTTGAATACTCCTTTAATAGAAGGTGTTACTTACTATGCTACACAAACCATAAATGGGTATGAAAGTACATCAGCCTTTGAAATTACTATACAATTTTTGGCAAATAACACTTTTGCATTTAGAGACTTAAAGTTCAACCCGAATCCTGTTCAAGATGTGTTGTATATTCAATCAAAAGATTTGATTGAGGATGTTACTGTATTCAATATTATGGGGCAGAAAGTTCTCCAGCAAGATTTTGATAGCCTTAATCTGAGATTGCAGTTAAGTCAACTGAAAGCAGGAAACTATTTTGTCAAATTAGAATCGGACAATAAATCACAAGTGATAAAAGTGATTAAGAACTAAACTAGTTGGTAGTTAACTTCTTCAAATCAGCAATAGTTTGAGTTGGGTTTGAAGCTTTAAAAACAAAATTTCCAGCCACCAATACATCAGCGCCGGCAGCCACGAGTTGTGCGGCGTTTTTGTTGGTGACGCCACCATCAATTTCTATTAAAGTAGTCGCTTTCTTATTCGAAATCAAAGCCTTTAGTTTGCTTACTTTATTGTATGTATTTTCGATAAACGACTGTCCACCAAAACCTGGATTGACACTCATTACACAAACTAAATCAATATCATTAATGACATCTTCTAACAAATCGATATTTGTATGTGGATTCATGGCCACACCAGCTTTCATTCCAGCAGCTTTAATAGCTTGTAAAGTCCTATGAAGGTGATTACAGGCTTCATAATGAACTGTCAATACATGGGCGCCCAAATCAGCAAAAGTTTGAATATAACGATCAGGATCGATGATCATCAAATGCACATCGATGGTTTTCTTTGCGTGTTTGGTAATAGCTTCCAAAACGGGCATGCCGAAGGAAATATTGGGTACGAAAACGCCGTCCATGATGTCAATGTGAAACCAATCTGCTTCGCTGTTGTTAATCATTTCGATGTCGCGTTGTAAGTTGGCGAAATCTGCAGCTAGTATTGATGGGGCTATGATGGTGTTTTTCATTGGTGTAGTTGTGTGTTTGTAGTGCAAAAATAGGTTTTTTTACCGCAAAGTGCGCAAAGTTTTTTCGCAAAGGGACGCAAATTAAGACAGGGTTGCGTGAGGGATTGGAGCAATTGTCTGAGCTCTTTTTTGTTTTTAGAAAATGCGCCTCGGCTGTGTATGGAATTACAAAACAAAAAAAGCGAGTGCGGAAAGCCCGACCCTTGTGGTCACGCCCTAATACTTAATTTAGATTATTATAGGTTCAATGCTTTGCGCCTTCGCGTCTTTGCGAGAGATCCTTTGTTTTGCTCGCAAAGTCTAAAGGAGCAATTGCACTAGATAAAAAAACAAAACTCCGGACTCGAGCCTCCAAGGCGAACAGAGCGAAGCTAAACTCGAGCGAAGCGAACAGACCGGAAGTTTTGTTTGACCTAAAAAAACAAAACTCCGGAAACTCGAGCGAAGCGAACAGACCGGAAGTTTTGTTTGACCTAAAAAAACAAAACTCCGGTAATCAGCCGGAGTTTCAATCATCAATCAAAAAACGAACAGTTAATCAGACTGTTGTTATCGTTAGACTTGGTTTTAACCCAAGTATGTTTTTAATATTTTACTTCTAGAAGTGTGTTTTAATCTGCGAATTGCTTTTTCTTTAATTTGACGAACTCTTTCACGAGTTAGGTCGAAGGTTTCGCCGATTTCTTCTAAAGTCATTGGATGTTGATCGCCCAATCCGAAATACAAACGTACAACATCTGCTTCTCTTGGAGTAAGTGTTTCCAAAGATCTTTCGATTTCGGTACGCAACGATTCGTGAATTAATTCTCTATCTGGATTTGGAGATTCTCCAGAACGCAATACGTCGTACAGGTTTGAATCTTCTCCTTCTACTAGTGGAGCATCCATGGAAAGGTGACGTCCAGAATTTTTCATGCTTTCTTTTACGTCATTGACCGTCATGTCTAATTCTTTCGCAATTTCTTCAGCAGAAGGCGGGCGTTCGTTAGATTGCTCTAACAAAGCGTACATTTTGTTGATTTTATTGATAGAGCCAATTTTATTCAATGGCAAACGAACGATACGAGATTGTTCTGCCAAAGCTTGTAGAATCGATTGACGAATCCACCAAACGGCATAAGAGATAAATTTGAAACCACGCGTTTCATCAAAACGTTGCGCCGCTTTGATCAAACCTAGATTTCCTTCATTGATTAAATCCGGTAAGGTTAATCCTTGATTTTGGTATTGTTTTGCCACAGATACTACGAAACGTAGGTTGGCTTTGGTTAGTTTTTCTAGAGCTCTTTGGTCACCGGCTTTGATGCGTTGTGCTAATTCTACTTCTTCATCAGCGGTAATCAAATCTACTTTTCCGATTTCTTGCAAATACTTGTCTAACGACGCAGTTTCACGATTGGTTACCTGCTTGGTGATCTTTAGTTGTCTCATAGTGTAGTCTCCTTTTTTTAAAGTGTACAAGGCTTGTACGGTATGAGTTGGAATAAAGTTACAAGGAAAGTAAAGTTTTGTTTATTTTTTTAATATTTGTCTGCAGTTCAGTCATTTGACATTTAGAAATGGTAGTGGTTTTTGGAAAGATGATTGTTTATTTTTTTGCTAATTTTGAGTATAAAGCGGATTTTTGCGATTAATCAAGTAATGGGATATTATCCAAATGTGTACTCTCTGCCACTAAAATATGACTTCATAAAAAAACCCATCGTAAACATGACGATGGGTTTTTTAGAGAATTATAATTTTTATTTACTTGATGCTTTATAAGGTTCTTTGTGCTGTCCAATTTCCTGAACCTGGATTTTGAGTATCGATGCTTTCCCAAGCTCCCGTTATAGTGTTTCCTGAAATAGCACCGCTAAAATTGCCTTGAACAGGATCACTACCATAGGTTCCTGTTAATGCAGTTCCATTTATCATGCCGCTAAGATAAGAAGCGTCTTCCGCTTCGTTTGGGTACGCTAATCCGTAAACGCTATTATCAATTGTAATAACATTCAAAACGCCAGAGGAAGTTCCTGTAAAAGTACCTTGATAACACTTTACTAGCATATCTGAATATTCTTTGACGATACTTATTGTAGCGGTTGGGTGAGTCGGGAAAATCAATGCAGTAGTTTCAATAGTTTCTCCGTTGTTTGAGATGTTAAGATCAAATGACATAGCGCCACTAGTAAAAGTCAAAGCGGAGATATCACCAGTGTCGCTGACTGTTTCAGTCGTCGTAAAGGTGTAAGAAACATTGTCCAAGACTAAAATTGCATTGATATTACCGTCATTCTTAATGTTTACAGTAATAATTCCTGACGATCCAGTAAAGACGCCTTTGTAAATTCCGAGATTGCTGTTGTCAAATTCAGCTTTAGCTAGCGGTGTGTTGCTTAAAGTAGGGCCGCTGTTATCCGAACTGCTATCGCTAGAGCAGGAAATTAAAATAGTGGAGACGAGTAGTAGAGTTAATAATTTTTTCATAATTTGTTTTTGTTAGAGTTATCATAAATATAGCAAATATTTTGATTCCAAATTTTCTTTTCTGGAAATAAAAATCCCCTAATCATAAGTTGAATAGGGGATTGAAAAATTATTTTCTGTCTTCTCTCGGAGGTCTGTTTTCGTCTCTTGGTGGACGATTCTCATCTCTCGGAGGTCTAGGCAATAAAGCTTTTCTAGAAACTTTTTCTTTTCTAGTTTTAGGATCAACACCAAGGTATTTTACCATAAATACATCACCCATATTCACCACGTCAGTTACGTTCTCGGTGCGTTCCCAAGCCAATTCTGAAACGTGCAACAATACTTCATTCCCAGGAGCTTGTGTATATTCTACTACGGCTCCAAAGTCAAGCATTTTGATTACTTTCACTTCGTATGATTCGCCCATAGTTGGTTTGAAAATGATTGAATCAATTTTCGCCAACACTGCTGCAATTCCGTCTGGATCTGTTCCTAAGATTTCAACCACACCTTGTTCGTCAACTTCGTTAATTACGATTGTCGTTCCAGTAGCTTTTTGCAATTCTTGAATTACTTTTCCACCAGGACCAATCAAGGCACCAATAAAAGCACCAGGAATCGTTCTCATGATAATTTTTGGCGCGTGTACTTTAACTTCAGCTCTTGGTTGTGCCAATGTTTCAGTTAATTTACCTAAGATATGTAAACGTCCATCACGGGCTTGAGCCAAGGCTTGCTCCATGATTTCATATTTCAATCCATCAATTTTGATGTCCATTTGACAAGCTGTAATTCCTTCAGAAGTTCCTGTTACTTTGAAATCCATATCACCTAAGTGATCTTCGTCACCTAAAATATCAGACAATACAGCGAAACGATCTCCATCTGTAATCAATCCCATGGCGATTCCAGAAACCGGACGAATCATTTGAACTCCTGCATCCATTAAAGATAGTGTTCCAGCACAAACCGTAGCCATAGAAGACGAACCATTTGATTCTAATACTTCAGAAACCACACGAATGGTATAAGGACAATCTGCAGGAATCATGTTTTTTAACGCTCGTTGTGCCAAGTTTCCATGACCTACTTCTCTTCTTGAAGTTCCTCTTAAAGGACGAGCTTCTCCAGTTGAAAATGGAGGGAAGTTATAATGTAGGTAGAATTTTTCTTCACCTTGTTCTGATGGAGAGTCAATTTGGTTGGCTTCTCTAGACGTTCCTAAAGTGGCTGTTGCCAAAGCTTGCGTTTCTCCACGTGTAAATAATGCAGAACCGTGAACAGATGGCAAGTAATCTACTTCGCACCAAATTGGGCGAATTTCTGTAGTTTTTCTTCCATCTAAACGTGTTCCTAAATCTAAAGTGACATTACGGACCGCTTCTTTATTGGTTTTGTAGAAATATTTTCCAACTAAATCACCGTTTTCTGTCAATTCTTCTTCAGTAAATAAGGCTTTTACTTCTTCTTTTACCGCGTCAAATGCAGCAGAGCGTTCGTGTTTAGCAGAACCTTTGCTAGCAATGGCATAAATTTTATCATAAGCTGCTGCTCTTACTTTAGCGTAAATAGCATCATCAGATTTTTCGGTTTCATAAGTACGCACTTCTTTCTTTCCAAAGGCATTTGCCAATCTTTCTTGAGCTGCAATTTGTACCTTAATATGTTCGTGAGCAAACTTGATTGCTTCTACCATTTCTTTTTCTGAAATTTCTTTCATTTCTCCTTCTACCATGGCGATAGAATCCATTGAAGCTCCAATCATCATGTCGATATCTGACAATTCTAATTGAGCACGTGATGGATTGATGATGAATTTTCCATCAATTCTTCCCACTCTAGCTTCTGAAATTAAGGTTTCAAACGGAATGTCAGACAAAGCCAAAGCTGCCGAAGCGGCTAATCCTGCTAATGCGTCTGGCATTACATTGTCATCATGCGACATCAATTGGATCATCACCTGAACTTCAGCATGATAATCACTTGGGAAAAGCGGACGCAATACACGGTCTACTAATCTCATGGTGAGCACTTCGTTGTCACTTGGACGTGCTTCTCTTTTGAAGAAACCTCCTGGGAAACGTCCTGCTGCTGCAAATTTTTCACGATAGTCTACGGTCAATGGTAGAAAGTCGATACCTGGACTTGCTTTTCTTGCGGATACTACTGTTCCTAAAATAACAGTATTTCCAATTCTAACTACTACAGAACCGTCAGCTTGTTTGGCTAAACGTCCTGTCTCGATTGTGATGCTTCTGCCATCACCCAAATCGATTTTTTCTACAAATAATTGTGGAATCATAAATTTTCCTTTTTTAATTTTACATTGGTTCTCTGCCTGTCGACAGAATAGTTGTGTTGTTGTAGTTGTTGTTTACCCAATGAAAAACCAAACTTTTTTTCTGCAATATAATGGTAAAAAAAAGAGGCGCGTGAGCACCTCTTTTTCGTATTGATTATTTTCTAATATTCAATTCTTTGATAATCTCACGGTATCTGTTGATTTCTGTTTTCTTCAAGTAATCTAACAAAGATCTTCTTTTACCTACTAATTTCACTAGAGAACGCTCGGTATTGTAATCGTGACGATTCTTTTTCAAGTGTTCTGTTAAGTGATTGATTCTAAATGTGAACAAAGCAATCTGGCTTTCTGATTTTCCAGTGTTTGTTGCGGTTCCTCCGTGTTTAGCGAAGATTTCAGCTTTAACTTCTGATGTTAAGTACATGCAAATATTATTTAAATGATTATTATGTATGAATTTGGATTTTCCTAATTCGTGCGCAAAGGTAAAATTAATTATCAATTATGAGTTATGCACACCGAATTATTTTCAAAATAATTTGGCAACTTCTTGATTTACAAATTCTAAAAACCGCTCGTCTTCTTCCGTAAACGGATCTAGTACATTGGAATCGATATCAATTTGACCGATATTTTCTCCATTGACAAACAGCGGGACTACGATTTCAGATTTTACTGTAATGCTACACGCAATATAATTGTCTTGCGCCGCAACATCAGGCACGACAAAGTTTTCGTTAGAAACTGCTACTTGTCCACAGATGCCTTTTCCAAAAGGAATCACCGTGTGCTCTGTCGGGGCGCCGACGTAAGGTCCCAAATGCAAGGTTTGTGTTTCGTGGTTGGCGAAGTAAAAACCAACCCAAGTATAATAAGAAATGTTGGTTTCGAGCAAGGCGCAAAGGTGAAGCAATTTTTCATCTCGAGTCTGATTTTCTGCTTTGAGAATATTTTGGACTTGTGGTTTTAAGAGATCGAATGTCATATTGATGCGGATTTGCGTTAGGGATGGAGGCGGTATCCTCGCAACGTAGCGGAGAGATAAAGCCGAGAGCCCGACCCGGAGGGTAACGCCATTATTTTGTGCAAAAGTAATCCTTGCGGACGAGTTTAAATTATATAAATTTGTTAAAAATAAATTTTTTGAAAACGTACTTCCAGCGCTACCGTCCCTTTTTGGTTTTTCTCTTGAAATTTTTTTCGGTCTATGCCGGTCTTACTTTCGTGTATCAATCTTATTTGAATCGGTTTGACCACATTTTGGCGTTTGAAGTAGACGGTTTTACCAAAAGTGTGGCTGGGCAGGTGCAAAGTGTGTTGGCATTTTTTAACTACAATTGTCAATTGCAATTGCACGAAAGTCAAGCCTCGATCAAATTGATCTTAAACGGAGTGTATGTTTCGCGGGTGGTTGAAGGATGCAATGCGCTGAGTGTGATCATACTTTTTGCCGCGTTTGTCGTCGCTTTTTCTGGGAAGTGGTTGAAGACTATTGCGTTTTTGCTCATTGGTAGCGTGCTAATACACCTGATGAATATTGCGCGTATCGCGATTTTGTCAGTGTTTTTGTTGTATTATCCTAAACAAGAATCCCTGCTTCACGGCGTTATTTTTCCTTTGATCATTTATGGTTTTGTTTTCGGGTTGTGGGTAATTTGGGTCAATCAATTTTCGAATTATGCTAGAAAAGATTAAGTTCAATCGAAATAAAGTAATTGCAATTGCCGCATTAACTGTGGCTCTTGTTGCAATTCGTGCTTTCGAGGATTGGCTTTTTTACGATCCGTTTTCACTGTATTTTAAGAATGATTATTTGAGTTCGGCATTTCCAAAGTTTGACGCTTTGACTTTGTTTTTGAGTATGGGATTGCGTTTTGGATTGAACTCGTTGTTTTCCTTGGCGATTATCTATTGTCTTTTTAAAGATTGGGAATTAACAAAATTTGCCTCGGTTTTGTATGCTTTCTTTTTCGTTTTGCTGATTTCTGCCTTTTTTGTGTTGGTACTTTTTAGCGACCAGAATAACAATTTTATGGTATTTTATGTGAGACGATTTTTGATTCAGCCCATCTTGCTATTGCTTTTCATTCCAGCTATTTTCTACCAAAAGAAAATGAAATAGACGCTTTATTTCGTACCTTTATTAGTGCTTAATGATGAAAGCATAACTTAATGAAGGAATCATGAAAATTGTAAAGCATTCTGGTGATGTGGTTGACTATGACCCGCAAAAACTTCGCAATTCTTTAATTCGTTCGGGCGCTGGCGAAACCGTTGTTCAAGATATTTTGGATCGTATTGAAAAGGAAATCTTTGAAGGAATGCCTACCAAACAAATCTACAAATTGGCATTTGCTTATTTAAAAAAAGCTTCCAATTCGCATGCGGCACGATATAATTTGCGTCAAGCGCTGCAGCTTCTTGGTCCAGCTGGGTTTTTCTTTGAGAAATATATCGCTCGACTTTTTGAAGCCGAGCAATACGAAACCCAAACCAACTTGACTTTACCAGGGAAATGTGTAACCCACGAGCTCGATGTGGTGATTCGAAAGAATGGCGTAATTGCGATGGTTGAATGTAAATTTCACACCGGCCGAGAAGCAACAACCGACGTCAAAGTTCCGATGTATATTTTGTCTCGTTTTAATGATTTGAAAGAGAATTTACACGTGTTATTTTCTGGGAAAGAACGCATTTCGAAGTGTTGGATTATTACCAACAATCGTTTTACTACTGATGCGGTTTCATTTGCAACTTGTTCGGGAATTCAGTTGTTAAGCTGGGATTATCCGAAAGAACTCAATTTGAGAACAAAAATCGACTCCCATCATTTGTATCCGATTACTTGTTTGACCACATTGTCTATTGCGGAGAAAGATAAATTGCTGATTCTGGATGTACTATTGGTAAAGGAAATTATTAACAATCATCAATGTCTAGAAAAGATAGGTTTAGCTCCCAATCGGATTAAGAATGTTTTGAAAGAAGCGACGGCATTATGTGCTTATTATTAGGTAGAATTTTTCAGTAATTTAAATTGAATTCAAATGAAAATTAAATTTCTTGGCGGTGCAGGAACAGTAACAGGTTCTAAGACTTTGGTAGATAGTAACGGTGTTAGAATTCTAATTGATTGCGGTCAGTTTCAAGGCATCAAGCCTTTGCGTGAACTGAATTGGGAACCTCTGTCCGTGCTGCCTTCAACGATTGATTATGTGCTTTTAACGCACGGACATCTAGACCATTGTGGTTGGCTGCCGCGGTTGGTGGCGCAAGGTTTTAAAGGAAAAATTTATTGTACAAGTCCAACCGCTGCCATTGCAAAATTAATCTTATTAGATAGCGCCAAAATTCAAGAAGAGGAAGCCAATCTAGCCAATAAGGGACAGTATTCGAAACACGAAAAGGCAGAACCTTTATATACAGTAGAACAAGCCGAAGCGGTTTCACCTCTTTTTAGAATTATCAAAACCGATGAATCGATTGTTTTGGATGCTGAAATCTCCGCGACCTATACCAATGCGGGACACATTATTGGCGCTTGTAGCATTCAACTTAATTTGGAGGGAAAAACATTAATTTTTTCTGGAGATATTGGACGAGATGACGATGTTTTACTTTTTGCGCCTACCAAACCAAAGCATGCAGATTATGTTTTTTTAGAAAGTACTTATGGCAACCGACTTCACCCTGATACTGATGTGAAATTGGAATTAGAATCTTATATTAACAATACAGTTGCAAAAGGCGGAACAGTTATTATTCCGAGTTTTGCTGTCGAACGCGCGCAAACGATTATGTACTTGCTGTGGCAGCTCAAAGAAGAAGGACGTATTCCAGAAATACCCTACGTTATCGATACGCCTATGGGAATTAGTGTGTTGCAAGTTTTCGAAGACAGCAAGAAATGGCACAAAATACCGGAACATGAATATGTCGCTATGTGTAAAATGTTCTCGATGAATTCGGATTATCAAGAAACCATTGCAACGATTTTTGACGAACAACCGAAAGTGATTATCGCGGCAAGCGGAATGATTACGGGTGGTCGCGTTTTAAGTTATTTGGAACGCTACATTGAGTTGCCAGAAACCACAGTCATTATTATTGGTTATCAAGCTGAAGGTACGCGTGGGCGAAAATTACTGGAAGGCGCAACTGAATTGAAGATTAGAGGGAAATATTATCCAGTTCATGCAAATATTTTGGAGATTCAAAGTTTGTCCGCTCATGGTGATCAAAAGGACTTACTGAATTGGCTGAGCGCACTAGAAAATAAGCCAGCCAAAGTCTTCTTAGTACATGGTGAGAACCAACCAGCTGATGAACTTCGAATAAAGATTCATGAAAAATACGGGTATGATTGTGTCGTTCCTTTAATGGGTCAAGAAGTTGAACTGTAAACTTTTAACAAGATTTTGGTTTTCGACTTCTGTTTAATCCTTACTTTTGCGACATGAAATTTCAAAAACCCATAAGCCTTTTTTTAGCTTTTTTCCTGTTCCTTTCGAACTTGGGTCTGGCGATGAATGTGCATTATTGTGGTGATGAAATTGCGTCTGTTTCCCTTAATACGAGCCTTAATTCTTCCATTTCAGAAGAAAGTTGTTGTGGTAGCGTCGAAAAACAATCCCATTGTTGTTCAGACAAAGTCGTTCATTTTGAAAAGAAAACCGACCAAGCTACTGTTTTTACAATCCACATGGATGCTATTGATACAGCGGTATTTGAAGCTTGGCGTCCTATTGTTTTTGTGCCGTTTTCGATCAATGAAAACGAGAATAGCGTCGGATATTCATTTCAATCAAACGCGCCTCCACTCTTTAAGTTGTATTCGCAGTATATTTTTTATGATCGATTGTAGTGTTTTTTAAGAGGAAAATAATTCCATTATAAAAACATTAGAATACTATTATGAAAAATCAACTTCCATTACTGGTGGTAATGATGTTCTACTCATTTCAGCTCTTGGCTCAAGATACGTTGAAAACAGTAAAGGTAGAATCCACAAGAAAAAGTATATTAAAATCACTCACTATTACGAGTAACTCCTCTATTATGACAAGCAAAGAATTGCTGAAAGCGGCTTGTTGTAATTTGGCGGAAAGCTTTGAAACCAATCCGTCTATTGATGTCAATTTTTCTGATGCGCTAACCGGAACCAAACAAATCAAGATGTTGGGTTTGACAAGTCCATATTTGATGATTACGGAAGAAAACATTCCGTCGGTTCGTGGCGCTTCTCAAGCTTACGGCTTGTCTTTTACCCCTGGAACTTGGGTAGAAAGTATTCAAATTACTAAAGGCGCAGGTTCGGTTGTAAACGGTTACGAAAGCATCTCCGGACAAATCAACACCGAATTGCTCAAACCGCTAAATGACATTCCGTTTTTCTTGAATGCGTATGGATCGACCGATTCTCGTTACGAATTAAATACCCATTTCAATAAGAAGATTTCACCCCATTGGGCGACAAGCTTGTTTGTTCATGGCAATACGCGTTTGACTAAAATGGATCAAAACAACGATGGATTTATGGATAATCCGTTGGGAAAGCAAATTAATTTGATCAATCGATGGCAATATGCCAATCAAGACTCGGGTTTGGTTTCGTTTTTTAGCGTCAAGTATATGAATGATCGGAAGCAAACAGGCGAAATCAATTTTGATCCCAATAGAGACAAAATGACAACCAATTTTTGGGGTTCCGAGATCAACACAGAGCGTATCGATTTTAGTTCAAAAGTGGGCTATATTTTTAAAGACGTTCCAGACCAAAGTATTGGTTTTCAAAATGCGTTTAGTAACCATCGCCAAACTTCCTATTTCGGTTTAAACACTTACGACATTAAACAAAGTAGTTATTACTCCAATTTGATATTTAACTCCATTATCGGCAATATCAAAAATAAATTTGCCGCTGGGTTGAACTTTACCTTCGATCAATATCAAGAATTTGTAAACACAATCGACTATAGTAGAATTGACAATTCTGTCGGCAGTTTTTTTGAATACACTTATGACAACCAAGATAATTTCAGTTTGATTTTAGGCGGTCGAGTAGACTATCACAATCGTCTGGGCGTTTTTGCAACACCGCGATTGCATTTGCGATACAATCCTTGGGAAAACGGAGTAATTCGGTTTTCTGCCGGACGAGGAAAAAGGGCGGCAAATATTTTTGCTGAAAACCAACAGCTTTTTGCCAGTTCACGCCAGTTCGAAATCCTCGACACAAGAGGGAAAATCTACGGTTTAGATCCTGAAATTGCTTGGAACTACGGGATTAGTTTTGGACAAAAATTCATTCTTTTCGGCAGAAAGGCAGATGTTGGCTTGGATTTTTATCGCACTGATTTTCAAAATCAAGCGGTGGTTGACTTGTTTGAAAGTCCACAGAAAGCGGTCTTTTACAATCTAAAAGGGAAATCTTTTGCTAACAGTTTGCAAGTAGATTTCAATATCGAAGTGGTTAAACATTTAGATTTAAGAACCGCTTACAAGTATTATGATATCGCCACAGACTACCTTTCCGGAACGTATCAGCGACCGTTGCAAGCCAAACACCGATTTTTTGCAAACATAGAATATGCCACACATATTTCTGATGCAGGTCAACAGTGGCGAATGGATGCCACTGTTAATTGGTTTGGACAACAACAACTCCCGAATACTTCAACCAATATTGAAGCAGATAGGTTGCCGGAATTCTCGCCTTCTTTTTCAACCTTGAATATGCAAGTTACTTGGCAGCAATCTCGTACTTTTGAGATGTATGTGGGAGGAGAAAATATTGGGAATTATCGTCAAAGGAAAGCAATCTTAGGCGCTTCGAATCCATTCGGACCTAACTTTGACACCTCTATTATATATGCTCCCGTTTTTGGGCAGATGTTTTATGCAGGATTAAGATTTAAAATTAAATAAACTA
>CANHEA010000034.1 GCA_947459635.1 Flavobacteriaceae bacterium
GGGCAAGGAGCCGTTAATATTTCTACTGGCATCGATCAATACAATGCATTTGCGCAAAATTATTGCACAGAGAACGGCATTGTTTTTATCAACATTACGGATATCACCCGATTGGGATTAGCCCAGCCAGAGTTAGTGGCGAGTGATGGTTTGCATCCGTCGGACTTGGCGTATTCCAAATTTGTGGAGCGGATTTTACCAGGTGCTTTAACAGCGGTTGGATACTAAACCTTTTTTAGTTCCTCAATTTATCCGTAATCTTTTTTAACTTTGGTTGCTCATTTAATACTTGAATAGCAGGGGGTTGTGTTATTTATAGTCAAATTTTGATGACATACATCTTCTTTTACTCACCCAGAATTTGATCTTTTTAAACTAATGAAAGCAAGGTTAGCAGATTTTGAACATCAACGAAAGGAATCAGAAATACCTGTGCATTCACTAGAGTATGGTTCCACTCATGTAAATATTCTGCCCCTAGATTATAACAATCCTTACGATTACAAAAGAGAGCACCGTCACACCTATTTTGAAATCATGTTGATTGTACGTGGCGGCGGTAATCAATTGATAGATTTCAATAATTATCCTGCATTAGATGACAGCTGTTATATAATTTCCCCGCAACAAGTACATTTAATGAACAGGAATGGTTCGTTAGGAACGATCATCCAATTTACGGAGGAGAAAATCAATTCACCTGAGTTGCGTGCTGCGCTAAAAGACCATTCCTTTGATGAAAAAGCGGCCGTTATTTTTGAGAACCGTAAAGACTTAATCGACGGATGTCTTGTTCTGACGAACCTCATCAAAGAGGCAATTTCTCGAAATACTAAGGAAAGTGCTCTTTCAGTTACCCATTTATTATGTGCCTTGGTGTCTTTGCTTCTCGAAAACCGAGTTCACTCTGAGCAGGTGGCATTAGATCAAAACAAAAAACTATTACTCCATTTTTATCAACTGCTTGAAGTTCATTACTGCGAAAACTTGAGCGTAAAAGGTTACGTTCAAAAACTATGCACGACAGAAAAGAAACTAGCTGTAGCAACCGCCAAATATGCTGGATTAAGTCCATTGCAAGTTATTCATAACAGAATACTACTCGAAGCCAAAAGAATTTTATTGTTCGAAGATTCGTCGCACAAGGAAATTTCATTCCGCTTGGGATTTGATTCGCCTTCGTCATTTTCGACTTTTATCAAGTCAAAGACAGGTTACACGCCATCGGAGTTAAGCAAGCACTTGGTGGAAATTCATAAGTAATTGTCGGTTTTTCCTAATTCGTATTTTCTGTTGTTAATTTATCTTTGTTTTCAGTTTAGGGTTTGTTCGAACAAAAATCACCTATTACAATATCACATAACGAGAAAAAACATTGCTTCGATTGAACATCAAAAAGTGCGATGTTATTACTAACTTAAAACATAAGAAATCATGAAAAGGTTAAAACTATATTTTGTCAGTCTTGTAATTTTGGTGTCGTCTACTGTTATGGCACAGTGGGTTCAAAAAACTTCAGGCACTACAGATTTTTTAACGGGTATTCACTTTCCTTCTTCGAACGTTGGTTTTGTAGTGGGCATTGGAGGAACTATTTTGAAAACTAGTGACACTGGGGAAACATGGAATACCGTATATTCCAATACAAACATTTCTTTAAAATCAGTCTATTTTCTTAACGATTCTGTGGGATTTGCCGTTGGAAATAACATGTTAAAAACTACTGACGGTGGCAATAGCTGGGAAATCATTCAACCTTTCATTACCGACATCAATAAGATTTCCTTTATCACCAATCAAATAGGATTCTTGATTACTTCGACCAGTCTTTATAAAACTATCGATGGTGGAGAAAACTGGACTTTAAAATCTTCCATGCCATGTGTGTCAATGAGTTTTCCATCTCCAAATGTGGGCTATGTTCATGGTAATTCCAACTCCATTTTCAAGACCATTGATGGAGGAGAAACTTGGACGCTGTCTACTCCAAGTGCCAATCCAAATAACATTTCGCTAGTAAGTACTATGTTTTTTACAGGTGAAGACAAAGGTTTTTTTGGTGGATATTACTATGCGGCTTTTACAAAAACTACAGATGGCGGAAACAGTTGGAATTGTGTCGATGCCGATTGTCAATCTGATCTTGGCGTTGGCATTAAAGGCATTTATTTCTCCTCCAATACTGTTGGATATGCTGTAAGCCAATCTCAAAATAACATTCTAAAAACAATCGATGGTGGTGCAACTTGGACCGGACAAAACCTAGAAGCATCAGTACTCAATGATGTTTATTTCACTAATGATAATGTTGGATTTGTCGTTGGCGGTGTTGGTGAGATATTTAAGACCGTAAATGGCGGAAATTTGGGTGTTGCATCAGCTACAGCCCAAGCTATTGCGATTTATCCGAACCCGACGGCTGATCATTTAAGGATTGATGTTGACTCGAATTTGATGTTTCCTTTGCATTTCAAATTAGATAATTTACTTGGTGCAAATTTGATTGATCGTCGTTTGTTGTCAAATTCAAGTACCATTGAACTATCCAATTTCTCAAAAGGTGTATATGTGTATCAATTACTTAACGCCAATAATGAGATTGTCAAAATTGGAAAAATAATTAAAAAATAAAGCGCAAAAGTATACCTTCGTAATGCAAGTCGAAGGAATCTCAACCAACCAGAAAGAGGAACCACAAAAATCATGTAAAACAAACAACAGCATATGGACAAAAGAGATTTTTTAAAAATAACAGGATTGGCGGGAGTTGCTGCTGTAATTCCAAATAATATACTTGCCGCAGATAAGAGAGAGGAAGAAACAACGGTATGTACTTTAATTCCGACCGAAACCGCAGGTCCATTCCCGCTTGACTTAACAACAAACACGTATTATTTCCGGCAAGACATTAGAGAAACGGAAGAAGGAGTTCCTTTAAAATTAAGGATGAAAATCAATGGCATAGGTAACTGCGGTGTCATGCAAAATGTGCGCGTCAATATTTGGCAATGCAACAGAAACGGGCTCTATTCCGGTTACAATACCGAAGTTGGAAAAACCTATTTGCGCGGGTATCAAATTACCGATGTAAATGGAGAGGTCGAGTTTTTAACTATTTTCCCTGGTTGGTATCCTGGAAGAGTTTGTCATTTTCATTTTCAAATATTTGTAAGTAGTGCCTATTCCGTAGTTTCCCAATTTACATTCAATAACGCAGAAAAAAATGCCATCTATACGGCAAATCCAACTTTATATCCGTTGGGTGTCGACCCTGTAAACATAGCCAACGATGGTTTTCTTAGTAATGCAGTTCCGCTGCAAGTAGCGACGTTAGCCCCAAATTCCGATATTGGCGGCTATGAAAGCTGTTTTGAAGTTGGTGTTCAAGGCAACGGCACTTTAGGTGTTGGATACTTTGAAAGTCAAAATGCCAAACAATTTGAAATGGGTCAGAATTATCCAAATCCGTACGATGGCGAAACTACTATTCCATTAACATTGAAAAATAGCGCTGCTATTAAAATGGAATTGTATGACTTGAGCGGCCGAAATGTCGGAGTCGTTTTTGAGGGAAAATTACCTGCCGGAGCACATCAAATTCCTTTCAGTGCTGGTGGAAAATTTGCTGCTGGGAATTATATTTATCAACTGACTTTAGAAAATGAAAACGGGATTTATAAAGACAGTAAAATGATGACTGCAAAATAAATTACTTTAACTATAAAATTAATAATCCGTCTTACGAAAGTGGGATGGATTATTTTTATACTTCTGGCGCCAACTCAATCTCCAAGCCCTCCAAATCTTCTGTAATGTGAATTTGGCAACCTAAGCGGCTATTAGGCTTGACGTTAAATGCTTCGGATAACATCGCTTCTTCGTCGTCATTGCGTTCGGTTTTCAAAACGTCATTAAGTATATAACATTGACAAGAAGCGCACATTGCCATGCCGCCACAAATGCCGATAGTGCCTTCCGGTGCGAGTTCGTATGCGCGTACAAGTTCCATAATATTCATGTTCATATCAGTAGGAGCTTGCACTTCGTGAGTGGTACCGTCGCGGTCGATGATTTTTATAGTTACGTCTGTGCTCATTTTAATCGATGAAAAGTAATCTGTCTATGAACATAGCATTTCCGTCAGTTAGCCGAACTGACACCTGTTTTTCAACTCCACTGCTATAATCCTTAGAACCAAGTAGGTCCGTTGATCCATTAAAAACTGAAAAAACCACTTTATTCTTAGCGTTTATGAAATAAATATTATCGGCTCGAAAATCACTTTCAGGTAATCTACCCATGTTGACCATCTCGTTTGTAGCAGCATCAATCTTCACTAAATAATTACCGCTATCATAGTTCATAAAAAAGTAAAAATTCTGGTCAATGCTATTTTGAAAAGTATTCCAGTAATTATCTAATATGTCAATCGGTATATTGTATGTGAAATTGTCAAACTGATCTACTCCGTTTGACATATCTACTTTACGCACCAATTCAAAATCAGCAACAGAATTGTCGAAATGATATAAAAAATGGTTGATGGGATTATATAAAATCATAGAAGGAAAAGATGGTCGGCTATATGATGAATAGATTGTCTGGAAATCACCGGTCGATAAGTTAATTTTCCCGACACCCCAAGGCGAGTCCCAAATGTTTCCTTTTTCGGTGGAATAGACGACATGCAGAAATCCAGGCTCTACAGAAAATACCTGGGTGGTCAAATCAATATTGTCGATATTATGAAGTACTAATGTTGATGTCTGAACTACAGTAGCACTTGATGCTATCCGAAATTGTTTTGCATCAATAACCTCGAGCCTGTCATATCCGATATTGGACAAAAATCTATAAATTTTATCGTCAGCCTTATTATAATAATCCTTAGCAGCATCATTATCGCGATAGTTCCACAGAGTTTTATAGATTTTACCAGAGTCAAGGCCTACATAGTGCACTTTCAGATAAGAGTAAACCAATACTTTATCTTCGTTGGCGTATTGGTCATCGCTTTGTGAACTATCGGATGAAGAACAGCTCGCCATTACACAACAAAAAAGCAGAAAAAATAATTTCCTCATTTTTTATGAATTATTCTATTGATTTTACCACCGCTTTTTCAGCTTCTTTTCTCGTCCCATCAAAACCGTCTACACCCGAAACTGTAGTGTATTTCAACACATATTTTTTTCCTGGATTCATGCGTTGGTAAATACTTTGGCACATTAAAGTAGCTTCGTGAAAACCACACAAAATCAGTTTTAGTTTTCCGGGATAGGTGTTGACGTCGCCAATCGCGTAGATTCCTGGAATATTGGTTTGATAGTCTAAAGCGTTATTCACGACAATCGCGTTCTTCTCGATTTCTAGTCCCCAATTGGCGATGGCTCCTAGTTTTGGTGACAATCCGAATAGTGGAATAAAATAATCTGTTTCTATTTTTTGTTGATTGCCGTCAATATCGATGGTGATGGCATTTAAATGATCATCGCCATGTAATTGAACGACTTCTGCTGGTGTAATCAAATTGATTAAGCCTAATTTTTTGAATTCTTGTACTTTTTCGACTGAATCTAACGCGCCACGAAATTCGTTTCTGCGGTGGATTAAGGTTACTTTGGCAGCCACGTCGGCAAGAAAAATACTCCAATCTAAAGCAGAATCTCCGCCACCAGCGATTACAATATTCTTGTCGCGAAACAATTCTGGATCTTTGACGAAATACTCGACGCCTCTATCTTCGTAGAATTCGATGTTGTCGATGAGTGGTTTTCTGGGATCAAAACTTCCCAATCCTCCAGCGATTGCGATGGAATTGGCGTGGTGTTTTGTTCCTTTGTTGGTGGTGACGATGAAAGTTCCGTCGTCTAATTTGTCGATGGTTTCTGCTTTCTCGTTGAGGGTGAAACCAGGTTGAAACTGTTTGATTTGTTCCATTAAGTTGGTGACTAAATCGCCCGCTAACACTTCAGGATATCCTGGAATATCAAAGATGGGTTTTTTAGGATATAATTCTGAAAGCTGCCCGCCCGGTTGTGGCAAAGCATCGATGATATGGCATTTGAGTTTTAGCAATCCCGCTTCGAAGACTGCGAAAAGTCCGGTTGGTCCGGCGCCTATGATGAGTATATCTGTTTCGATCATTCTTTTTTTGAGTTGCTGAGTTACTGAGTTGCTGAGTTACTGAGGCGCAAAGGTTAGAAAAGCAGCCCTTTTAGGAACTGATAATTATCATTTTTAGATGAAATTGTTATTATATGCTGGAGCGCGTGAGGGATTGGAGCAAAGTACCGCGTACTGCGGAAAGCCCGACCCTTGTGGTCACGCCCACCCTTCGACTGCGCTCAGGGCGACATCACGCAATATTAACAACGGTCTCGATTTGTGGCGCAAATTTTTTAATCGTCGTTTCTACGCCTGCGCGCAACGTCATTTGATTGACACTACAGCTGATGCATGCTCCTTCGAGACGCACTTTGACGTGTTTGTCATCTTCGATAGAAATTAGGGTGATGTCGCCGCCGTCCGAATTGAGGAAAGGTCTGATTTCTTCGAGCGCTTTCTCTACGTTGATGGTTAATTCTTCTGTGGTCATTTTTTGGATTATTAGATTTTAGGACTGTGAGACTGTAAGATTGTGAGATTGTAAGAAGGTGTCTTATGATCTTACCGTCTTACAATCTATTTTTTTACTGCGGAACAGCCCGCCATTGTTGTAATTTTGATTGCTTCTGTTGCGGGTAAGTTTTCGTTTCTTTTGACCACTTCCTCCACCACGTTTCTAGTAATTTCTTCGAAAACACCTTCGATAACGGAACCCGTTTGCATCGCTGCTGGTCGGCCGTAATCGCCTGCTTCACGAATAGATTGCACGATAGGCACTTCTCCTAAAAACGGCACTTGCAAATCGGCTGCTAAGTTCTTCGCACCTTCTTTTCCGAAGATATAATATTTGTTATTTGGCAGTTCTTCTGGTGTGAAATATGCCATATTTTCGATGATTCCCAAAACGGGAACGTTGATGCTGTCTGACAAGAACATGGAAACTCCTTTTTTGGCATCAGCTAAGGCAACGGCTTGTGGTGTACTTACGACAACTGCTCCAGTAATTGGCAAAGATTGCATGATTGACAAATGAATGTCGCCTGTTCCTGGCGGTAAATCGATGAGCATGAAATCGAGTTCGCCCCAATCGGCATCAAAGATCATTTGATTGAGTGCTTTGGAAGCCATAGGTCCACGCCAAATCACCGCTTGACTTGGTGCGGTGAAAAATCCGATGGATAAAATTTTGACTTCGTAACTTTCGATGGGTTTCATTTTTGAGCGACCATCGACGGTTATGGAGATTGGTTTTTCAGACTCGACGTCGAACATTATTGGCATCGATGGCCCGTAGATATCGGCATCTAAAACCCCGACATTAAATCCCATTTTGGCTAAGGTTACCGCCAAGTTTGCGGTTACTGTTGATTTACCGACGCCGCCTTTACCGGAGGCAACCGCAATAATATTTTTGATTCCAGGAATGGCTTTGCCTTTGATCTCATTTGGGTTTGCCGCTTTTTCTGGCGCTTCCACTTTGATATTTACTTTCACAACAGCATCTGGAGAAAACTGCTCGTGGATGAGTTTTTTGATGTCGTCTTCCGCGCGTTTCTTGATGTGCATGGCGGGCGTTGCGATGGTCAAATCGATGACAACTTCATTGCCAAAAATCACGATGTTTTTTACGGCACCACTTTCTACCATGCTCTTTCCTTCGCCGGCTATGGTAATGGTTTCAAGCGCTTTAAGAATTTCGTTTTTATCTAATTTCATGTATTATAGGGCTGAACAGTTTATGTTTATTTAAACTGAATTTAGATTGCAAATATAGTTTGAATAGTTCAATCGATAAAAGGGAAATGGGAAAACTTTTGATAGACAACTATTAAAGTTCTGTTAGGATTTCGGGTTGCCAGAAATGCTTTTTGAAATCGACTATTTGGTTGTTTTCGACGGCGATGCCTTCGCTTTCTAGCAGTTGTTGCATCAGATTGGTTCCGTCGAAATGGTGTTTCCCAGTCAGTAAACCGTTGCGATTGACGACGCGATGTGCGGGAACATCTTCGATATTGTGACAAGCATTCATCGCCCAACCCACCATTCGCGCAGATCGACCGGCTCCTAAAGCCTTAGCGATTGCGCCATAAGAGGTGACTCTACCGTATGGAATTTGTCTGGCAACAACGTAAACGCGTTCAAAAAAGTTGGCTTCCATCGCTAACTGTAAATCAATTTGAATAAGGTACACGCTGCGATTAATGCGGTGATCGCACCAATGATGGTGTTGATGTTTTTCATGAGAAACGTGGTTTTTGCTTCAATCATCTTGAATGACACGATGTAGAGATAAAAAACCGAAAAAGAGCCAAACATCACGCCCAACACAAAGCTGATGATGTCCCATTTTTCAAAATGAAAATAGCCCGAAGTTGCTAAACTGATGGTCATAAAAACATAGAAAGGTACCGGCAGAAAATTCAACATCGACAGCAATATTCCGTAGTAGAAGCGACTTGATTTGCCTTTGATTTTGATTTCCGCTTTTTGTCGATTTGGCTTCTTGGCAATCCAGAAAAAATAGATACTTAAAGCCGTGAATATGAGAATTCCTACTTCTTGTAAGAGCGAAATAATTTCTAAGTGAATGCTGATAAACCGCGCAAAAATGACAGCGACATAAGTCTGCAAAAAAACGACAATCGACGCACCTACAGCAAAACTCAACGCTTCATTCTTGCCTTCTTGTAGACTGATTTTGGCTGCCGTCATATTGATTAATCCCGGAAGAATAACCGCTAGAACCGCAATGACATAACCTAAAGCAAGAGGCAAGAGAAAACCCATCTATTTGATTTTAAAACGAATATACGTAATTGCTTTATTAATTTCCAAATATTGATTTTCGTAGAAAGTTTGAATTGTAGTTACTTCTGATGGACTGCCTTCGTTCTTGTAGACATTGTGGTTGGCGTACAGTACCTCGTGACCTTCTCCGTGCAATAAGCCTAAGGTATAACCGTGCATAAATTCGCTGTCGGTTTTCAAATGCACCAGTCCATCTTTTTTGAGGATTTTCTTATAGAGCTGTAAAAACTCCGAGTTGGTCATTCGATGTTTGGTGCGTTTATATTTGATTTGTGGATCGGGAAAAGTAATCCAGATTTCGTCCACTTCGTTGGCGACAAAAAGATGATCAATCAGTTCGATTTGTGTACGAACGAATGCTACATTGTGTAAGCCATTTTCAACTGCCGTTTTTGCACCGCGCCAAAATCGAGCACCTTTGATATCAATTCCGACGAAATTCTTGTTTGGATAACGTTCCGCTAACCCGACAGAATATTCGCCTTTACCGCAACCTAGTTCAAGAACAATTGGATTTTCGTTTTTGAAAAAATCGCTATTCCATTTGCCTCGTAAGGGAAATTGATCGGCAACTACTTCCTCTCGCGTTGGCTGAAATACATTTTCGAACGTTTCGTTTTCTTTGAATCTTTTTAACTTATTTTTACTTCCCACGATATAACTTAATGTTTTGGCAAAATTAACGAAATATATAAGACCGAAACTATATTTATCTTCGCGCCATCAACTTAATATTTTTGTTCATGACTTTGACTGCGATTGAGAAAAATGTGTTAGTAGCGCCATTGAATTGGGGATTGGGCCATGCCACTAGATGTATTCCCATCATCAAAGGGTTGGAAGCTAGCGGATATACGCCAATTCTCGCCTCCGACGGGCAAGCATTTGCACTTTTGAAAAAGGAGTTTCCTCACTTGCGCGCGCTTGAACTGCCTTCGTATGAAATAGAATATGCCAAAGAAGGTTCTGATTTTAAATGGAAAATGTTGAAAAATATGCCGACGATGATTGATGCGATTTTGGAAGAGAAAAAAATCGTCAAAAAATGGGTGAAGGAATTTAATCTCATTGGCATCATATCGGATAATCGCTTAGGGGTTTTTAGCAAGAAAGTCCACAGCGTTTTTATCACGCATCAATTGAACGTTCTTACAGGCACAACAACCTGGATTACGAGTAAACTACACCAACATATCATCAAAAAATACGACGAATGTTGGGTGCCAGACTTTGAAGACGAACCAAATTTAACGGGGAAATTAGGGCATTTAAATTCGACTTATTCGCACATTAAATACATCGGGCCATTAAGTCGGTTTGAAAAGAAAGTAACGCCAAAGAAATACGATTTGATGATTATCCTTTCTGGACCTGAGCCGCAAAGAAGCATCTTGGAAAACATTCTAAAAGAGCACATTCACGAATTTAACGGAAAGATTGTTTTTATTTATGGCAAAATGGAAACACGTCAGAAAAAAACGCAAGTAGACCAAGTGACGTACTACAATTATATGACTTCGGTGGAGTTAGAACAAACTTTTAACGAAAGTGAAATCGTGCTCTGTCGTTCGGGTTATACCAGCGTGATGGATTTAGTGAAATTGGAAAAAAGGGCGTTTTTCATTCCAACGCCAGGACAATACGAGCAAGAATATTTGGCCAAAAGATTGAAGAGAAACGGCTTATTTCCGTATGCAAAGCAGGAGAATTTTAATTTCAAACAGCTATCTGAAACAGATCTTTATAAAAAACTAATTCCCAAAACCGAACCAATACATTGGAAGAATTTATTTTGTCTTTTCGAGCGTAAAGGAGAATTCTGATCCTTTTCCGAACTCACTTTCTACATAAATTTTCTCGCCATGCGCTTCGATGATGTGTTTTACGATTGACAAACCCAATCCTGAACCGCCTTCGCTTCTAGCGCCACTTTTATCCACGCGATAGAAACGCTCAAATAGGCGGGAAATATGGTGTTTTTCGATTCCTTCTCCATTGTCTTTAATGCGCACTATGACTTTGTTTTGCGTTAGACTTTCGATACTAACTTCGGTTGAACCTTTTTCTTTGCCATACTTAATCGAATTCATCACCAAATTGATCAAGACTTGTTCAATTTTTTCGCTGTCGCCCATAACGATGATGGGTTTATTGTACTTCATATCGAACAACAGCAAGATGTCTTTTTTTGACGCTTCCATTTCGAGTAAGTCAAAAACATTTTGTACTAATTTGACGATATCAAATGGATGGATTTCGAGATTGAGATCGCCCATTTCGAGTTTCGTAATCATGTCTAAATCTTGCACAATATAGATCAATCTTTCAACGCCTTTTTCGGCACGTTGCAAGTATTTTTTTCGAATACTCTTGTCATTCATCGCGCCATCAAGCAAGGTAGAAAGATAACCTTGAACAGTAAACAAGGGCGTTTTGAGTTCATGTGACACATTCCCGATAAATTCTCGGCGGTATTCTTCTCGAACTTTCAACATTTCAATTTCGAGTTTCTTATCGGTAGCAAACTTCTTTACTTCGCGGGTCAACGTTGCCATATCGGTGGTAATCGGCTGACTTCTAAAATTGGAAGATTCTAAAAGCGAAACGTCGTCGTAGATTTTCTTCACACGGCGGTAAATAAAATGTTCGACTCGATATTGCAATACAAAAAATGAGAAGGCGGCAATAGCTGCTGCAAAAATCAAACAGAATTGTAGTGAAAATTGAAAAAAATAGTAGGTCAAAAAAGCAATAACACCTGTAGAAAATAAGGTGATGTAGAGCGCTGAAACGACCGCGAACTTGTATGTTTTTTTGAAATTAATTGCCATTTTCAATTGTTGACATAAGCACTTATGGCTGTAGCAACAAAGATATTGTAAAAAGCGTTAGATTGGTTATACTTCAAACTTATAACCGACGCCTTTGATGGTTTTAAAGAAATCATCTCCGATTTTTTCTCGCAATTTTCGGATGTGCACATCGATGGTTCTCCCGCCCACGATGACTTCGCTTCCCCAAACCTTATCAAGAATTTCTTCTCTTTTAAAAACTTTTCCTGGTTTAGAAGCCAAGAGATAAAACAACTCGAACTCTTTTCTTGGCAGGATAATCTCGAGATTATCTTTAATTATTTTATATTCTTCGCGATTGATTTCGATACCGCCTACATTTAACGTCTCCGAACCTTTTTCTTCTTCATGCTTTAAACGTCTTAGTAAAGCTTTTACTTTACTCACGAGCAATTTGGGTTTTATAGGTTTGGCGATATAGTCGTCTGCACCAGCGTCAAAACCGGCAACTTGCGAATAATCTTCACTTCTTGCAGTAAGAAAAGTGATAATAACTTGACTCAATTCTGGCATTCGACGAATGTTTTCACAGGCCTCAATACCATCCATTTCTGGCATCATTACATCCATGATGATGAGATGTGGGATTTCTTTTTTAGCTTTTACAATGGCTTCTTTACCATTGCTGGCCGTAACAATTTGATAACCTTCTTGAGCGAGATTGTAACCCACAATCTCTAAGATATCTTGTTCGTCGTCTACTAATAAAATCTTGATGTCTTTTTTCTTCATGATAGCAAAATTAATGGTTTACATCATCCTTAATAAAGCAATTTTTAAAAAGATGAATTCCTTTGCGATTGTAAATGTAAAGATAAAAGAATCGCGATAAATCATGTTTACTATTATTTAATCTCTTAACAATTTGGTAATCCTGCGCAAACTTAATGGTAACATCTGCTTAACATGAACTTTACGGCGGCGGCGTTCCTTTGCGCCAAAATTTAACATAGACTTAAAATGAGAATCAAATTTTTGCTAGTAACGCTGTTTTTTTGCACATTGGCTTTAGCACAAAGCAAAGGAACAATCACTGGAGTTCTTACTGATAAAGACGCTAACAATGCAACCTTGCCTTTTGCAAATGCAGCTATTAAAGGAACAACAGTTGGAACTACAACGGATGAAAACGGAAAATATACCTTCAGTATTGCCGAGGGAAAATACACGCTTGTCTTTAGTTTTTTGGGATATGAAAATGTAGAAGTGCCGATAACAGTAAAAGCTGGAGAAACAATCACCGTCAATAAAGCACTGGGTTCAGGAAGCTACAAATTGGAAGATGTCGTAGTAAAAGCAAGTGGCGGCAGAGAAAAAGAAACTGCATTGTTACTTGATCAAAAGAAAGCGGTAGAAATCAAACAAAGTATTGGTGCGCAGGAAATGGCGAGAAAAGGAGTTAGTGATGTAGAAGAAGGATTAACTAAAATAACCGGGATTACCAAAGTAGGTTCTAGAGGATTGTTTGTTAGAGGATTAGAAGACCGGTATAACAATCTTTTGATAAATGATTTGGCTGCACCTACTAATAACCCTTTTAAGAAAATTATTCCATTAGATTTATTTCCTACCGACATTGTTAGTGTAATTGAAGTATTCAAAACATTCAACCCTAACATTTATGGAGATTTTGCAGGAGGAACATTTAATATTGAAACTTCTACAAATGGAAAAAGTCAAACAAAAATAAGTATTGGAGTTGGATATACGACGGACAATAATTTGAGTAGAATTCTAACTTCGCAAGATGCCAATACTACAAGTGGTTTTTTTGGATGGAATGGAAAAGATAGAGAACTGCCTAGTATATTTGGGACAACTCCTTCCAATAAAAGTTTGAATTCTGAAGATTCAAAAAACAAAATTAAAAATGGATGGGATGTAAATGAAACCCAAAGTCCACTAAACAGCAGTGTTGGTTTTTTACACGCTGAAAAATTTGACTTTAAAAAAGGCGGTAAGTTTTCGTATTTATTATCCCTAAATTTTGATAATAGTTTTCAGGTTAGAAAAGGTGCCAATAACACTTTTAATGCGAACGGAAATTTTAACAATCAATTACAAGGCAACGAAAATATTTATAAGACCTCAACTTCCACCTTGATTGGATTGAATTACAAAAAAAATCGATTAAACCTCTCATCCAACATCATGTATCTTCGTGCTACTGAAAATCTGATTTTAGATCAAACCGGAACTACAGATGGTAATCTCGCGAGTATTGGAACAACAAGAACCAATCAATTAGAGGTGTCTGATTATATAAATAGTCAGCTTTATGGTGAATATGCTTTAACTGAAAATAAAAATCACACTATTAAAATAGGAGGCTCTTTTGCTAAAACGTCCTACCAACAACCGGATAGAAAATTTTTTACTGCTGTTCTAGAAACTGAAACGACGGGGATTATTAATTATGGCGGAAACAATTTTATCAAGCAATATCTAGACATAGAAGGCAATTACTTTTTTTCTGATTTACTAGAATACAATTGGAAATTCGGAAAGGAAAAAAACAATAAATTAACTTTAGGGTATAATGGAAATGGAAATGACTCCAAAACTTCCTATCGATTTGTTTTTATACGAGAAAACCTCCCAAGCCAAGGCTCTTTTAGTGTGCCTATAAATAGTATTGATTCGTATTTGAATGAAGATTTTGCTGCCAATAACATATATTATGCAGAGGGATCAAACGCTTCTTATAGAACAAAATTATTTGAGTTTACCCATGCAGGTTACGCAAATTTATTCTTAAAATTTAATGCTCTAGAGATTAATGGTGGATTAAGAACTGAAAAATATTTGCGTGAAATAAAATACAAGTACAATGGTTTATTTACAGACCCTTTAGACAAAAAGTCGATTGACAAAACGTATATACTGCCTTCGATAAATATTAAATATGAATTGAACGAAAACAGCAATCTTCGTGTAGCAGTTTCGCAAACGTATACAAAACCAATTTTAATGGAGGCTTTACCTATTACTATTGTCAACGCAGACAATACTAGTCAACAAGGGAATCCTTTCATAAAAAATAGTGACAATTTGAATGTTGACTTAAAATACGAATTGTTTCCAACTAGTAAAGAAATGCTTGCAATTGGTTTATTTGGAAAAAAAATAGACAACCCAATTGAACGTACTTTCAAAGCAGATGCTGGTGGGCAAATTACTACTTTTCTAAATTCTAATGCTGCTACTTTGTATGGTGCTGAAATTGAATTTCTATTAGAATTAAGTAGGATTAATAAAAATTTATCTGATTTCTCTTTTGGATTTAATACTTCGATTATGCAAACCAAAGTTGATGTATCTCCTTTTACACTAAATCCTGATGGAATTGCGACGCCCTCCATTGAAACGCATACTTCAAGAGAATTACAAGGAGCATCAAAATGGATTATCAATTCCGATTTGAAATACCAATTTGATTTTAATAAAAATTGGAGCAATACCATGACATTGGTATATTCTGTTTTTGGAAAACGAATTTATAGCGTTGGAACTGCAGGTTTGGATCATATCTATGAATTACCTGTCAGTAAATTAGATTTTATTTGGACAAATAAATTAGGTGATAATTGGAGCTTAAAGTTCTCAGCAGACAATTTACTAAATCCAAAAGAAAAATTTGTTTTGGGTGATGATAGCAATGTCAAAATTTATGAAAACACCAAAACAATTCAAGATTATAAACGCGGAATAGGCTTTTCTTTAAATCTTGGCTATACGTTTTAGTAATCTTCATTTACTAACTTCCAAAAGCGACTGTAAAAAGTCGCTTTTTTGCTTAACAATATCCTTATTTTCATAACATTAACTTCATATACAATTGGCATTATAATAACTTTTAGATAACGTTTTTCTAACCCGTTAAAAAAAATCATATGCTACTTTTGTTTCAATTAAAAAACAAAAAAAACACAACATGAAAAAAACATTTTTATCGCTATTGCTTATTAGTATTTTGTCTTCTTGTTCGTCTAGTGATGATGAAACTGCAATAACTCCACAAGTTGGTGAAATTTCAGGAATCATCTCAACAAACACTACATACCCTTTAGGAAATTACACTTTAGCAGGAATAGTAAAAGTGAATCCTGGCGTTACATTAACTTTTGATGCGGGTTCTACTATTACTTGTGATATTGCTACAGGAGACAATGCTTTAGTCGTATTAAACGGCGGAAAACTTATTGTTAACGGAACAGCTTCTCAACCTGTTGTTTTTACTGAAAAAAATAAAGTTCCTGGAAATTGGGGAGGAATTATCATGTATGGTGATGCTCCAATAACTGCTGCATTAGGAGCAACTACAGCTGGATCTGAAGATGGAAACGTTCAAACTTATGGCGGTACGAATCCTACACACAATGGTGGATCTCTTCGTTATGTAAGAGTAGAATATGCTGGTAAAAAATTAGGAGATGGTCAAAAAGAAAATAATGCATTTACTTTTTATTCTTGCGGTTCTGGAACTACATTAGATCACTTAGTAGCCTATAAAGGTGCTGATGATGGATATGAATTTTTCGGAGGAAC
This sequence comes from Flavobacteriaceae bacterium, assembly GCA_947459635.1. Lineage (GTDB taxonomy): Bacteria > Bacteroidota > Bacteroidia > Flavobacteriales > Flavobacteriaceae > Flavobacterium. Next base: position 16,317 of record CANHEA010000034.1, read on the forward strand.
TGTTAGTGCAACAAATCTAGTGTCTTACGGAAATTATGACGATGCTTTCGATTGGCAAGATGGGTGGCAAGGTCAAAACAACAGTAACTGGTATGCTTATCAAACTGGAAAAGGTAACTTCGGAATGGAAATAGAAGCTTCTAATAACAATAATGGTTTTGGACCGAAAGTAACAAACATAACTTTAAAAAGAGCAGCCGGAACAACGCCTGAAGCGGATACTGATATTCAAATTGATGCATTCCAATTTAAAAAAGAAGGAAATGGCGAGTACGACAACATCGTCGTTGATGGTTACGGAAATTACCTTGTCGGTACTACTACCTATGAAGGCGCAGTTGTTAAAATACAAGATGCTGCAACCAACACAAATCAAGTGAATGGTGGTAAATTGAAAATTACTAACGTAAAAGTTTTAAACACCACCAAAACTACTCCGATTGGAGCAACTGACCTGATTAGCGTTCTTTTTCCTGAAGGAAATTTCACGCCAAGTACAACTGCAACTGGTGCATCAATCACCAATGGCTCCTGGTCTAACGTAGACGGCACCAATTTGATTCAATAATTATTTGGAACAGAAAATATAAAAAGAACACCTCTCAATTTAGAGGTGTTTTTTTATGTTTTTATTTTGATTTTAATTCCTATCTTTACCCCAAGTAAAATCTCATGAGAAATAAATACTTCTATACTATCATTATCGTTTGCTTGTTTTCACTTGGCGCTTTCGCTCAGGAAAACAGACAACAACCTGCGATAGATGGTTTGAGTTTTTACCCAAACCCTGTTAGTACTGGTAAAATCTATATCACTTCTAGATCGTCTATGGATAAGGAAGTTATGATTTTTGATGTCTTGGGTAAAAAAGTGTTGCAGGCCACTTTAACTTCTAAAGAACTGAATATTGCTACACTTTCTCCTGGTGTTTACATCATTAAAATTCGCGAAGGCGAAGCTACTGCCACTAGAAAATTGATTGTCAAGTAGTTGTTTTTATTCCTTATAATACCTTAATCTTTATTTTACCTTTTTTTCTTTTATGCAAAAGAAAATACTTCCTATATTTGTAATCTAAAATTTAAAAATCACTAAAAATGAAAAAACTTTACACTTTACTTTTTGTTGCTTTCGCAGCGACTATGAATGCTCAAACTTTCACAGAATGGAATTTTGATGATCTTGTTCCTGCTACGGCAATGTTACCAACTACTGGAGAGGGAACTTTTTCCATTATTGGAGGAGTTGAAGATAGCCTTACCGCTGGTTTGATGCCTGCTGGAAATCCTTCAACAGGAAAAGCATATAGCATTAAGACATTTCCTGCAACTTTAACAGCTTCTGGTACTGCCGGATATGAATTCGCTGTTCCAACTGGTGCATTTGCTGATCCAATCTATGTAACTTTTGATCCAAGAGGTTCTAACACTTCTTCAAGATGGCAACAATATGAATACTCACTAGATGCTGGTGCTTCATGGAATGTATTGGGTAATAATGGTGGACTTTTAACTAATTCATTTACTGCAAATCCAATGGTTCGTTTAAACTTGCCTGCTGGTTGTGGTAATAATGATGGATTCAGATTCAGAATTGTTTCTATCTTCGATCCAGGAACGGGAGATTATTCTGCTGTTAATTACGCTGGAAATCCTGCTTCTACCTATGGTACTACTGGTGGAACATGGAGAATTGACAACGTTGCGTTTGGTCAAGGTACACTTGCAGTTCAAGAAAATGAAATTGCAGGTTTACAAGTATATCCAAACCCTGTAACAAATGGAATTCTAAACATCACTACTGATAACAACGATGCAAAATCTGTAATCTTGTTCGACGTTTTAGGAAAACAAGTTATCAATACGACTGTAACTGATCAACCTATCAATGTTGCTTCTTTAAACAGAGGAGTTTACTTCGTTAAAATTACAGAAGCTGGTAAAACTGCTACTAGAAAATTAGTGATTAAGTAATTTAATTACGCAACATATTTAAAACTCCAACCGCAACGTTGGAGTTTTTTTATTTCCCTACTTTTGTCAAAAATAAATCTTGATTGCTGCTGCCGACATATTCTCTATTTCCAATCAAAAGCAATTTGAAAAAATCGCTTTGAAGGTATTTCGCTTTCAATACGACAATAATGAGGTTTATCGCCAGTTTTGTCAGCACTTAAAAGTGGATAAGCAACAGGTAAAATCGCTTCTTCAAATTCCGTTTCTTCCCATCCAATTTTTTAAAAGTCATCAGATTATTTCAGGAAACGATGCTATTGAAACCACATTCACAAGCAGCGGCACTACTGGGATCGCTACAAGTCAACATTTGGTCACAGACTTGTCTCTTTACGAATCCAGCTATCGGCAAGCCTTTTCACAATTTTACGGCAATATCGAAGATTATGTAGTTTTGGCTTTACTTCCGTCGTATCTAGAGCGTGAAGGTTCCTCATTAATCTACATGGTGAAAGATCTAATTGAACGATCCAATCATCCTGAAAGCGGTTTCTATCTTCACAACCTCGATGAACTAACCGCAAAACTCATCAACCTAGATCAATCAGGGCAAAATGTCATTTTAATTGGCGTTACTTATGCGTTGTTAGACCTTATCGACAAACAAAAATTTGCCTTACACAATACCATTATCATGGAAACAGGAGGCATGAAAGGCAAACGAAAAGAGCTGATACGAGAGGAATTACATGAGATTTTGTGCTGTGGTTTTGGCGTGTCACAAATTCATTCTGAATACGGGATGACCGAACTCTTATCACAAGCGTACTCCTTTGGAGAAGGCGTATTTGAATGCCCGCCGTGGATGCAAATCTTGATTCGAGATACAGAAGATGCGTTGCAATATATTGCCGACGGAAAAACAGGCGGCATCAATGTCATCGACTTGGCGAATATAAATTCCTGTTGTTTTATCGCTACGCAAGATTTGGGCAAAAAAAATCCCAATGCAACTTTCGAAGTATTGGGACGTTTTGATTCGAGTGATATTCGGGGCTGTAACTTGATGGTTGTCGGTTAACGGTTTTGATTCCTGATTTATGCCGCTCTAACTACAAAGTAATTTTTCTTTCCGCGTTGTAATAATACAAATTGATTGTTAATCAAATCCTTTGCATTGAGAACAAAATCCTCGGAAACTTTCTCTTTATTTACAGCAATCGAGTTTTCCGCCAAGGCGCGCCGTGCTTCTCCATTCGACTTTAAGAATCCTGTTTTTTCATTTAATAACGTAACAATATCAATTCCGTTTTCTAAATCAATTTTGGAGATTTCGGCTTGCGGAACACCGTCAAAAATTTCTAAAAAAGTAGCGGAATCTAATTGCTTTAAATCATCAGCACTGGCATTTCCAAATAAAATACCCGACGCCTGAATGGCTTTATCTAGTTCTTCTTTGGAATGTACGAGCACCGTAACTTCTTCCGCTAATTTGCGTTGCAATATCCTTAAATGTGGTGCTTCTTGATGTTCTTTGATCAATCCGTTGATGGTCACTTCATCCAAAAAAGTAAAAATCTTGATATATTTTTCTGCATCTACATCAGTAGTATTCAACCAAAATTGATAGAATTTATATACCGAAGTCTTATCGGCATCCAACCAAATATTACCGCCTTCTGATTTTCCAAATTTTGATCCATCGGCTTTAGTAATCAACGGGCAAGTCATCGCAAATGCTTTGGCGCCTTCTGGATTCATACGACGAACCAACTCTGTTCCGGTGGTGATATTTCCCCACTGATCGCTACCTCCCATTTGCAATAAGCAATTGTAATGTTTGTGCAAGTGATAAAAATCGTAACCTTGAATCAATTGGTATGTAAATTCTGTAAACGACATCCCCTCTCCTTCACCAGACAATCTTTTCTTTACCGAATCTTTCGCCATCATATAGTTGACCGTAATTCGTTTACCAACTTCACGTGCAAAATCAATAAACGAATAATTCTTCATCCAATCGTAATTGTTTACTAAAATGGCCGCGTTTTTTTCAGTAGAATTAAAATCAAGAAATCGAGACAAAACCCGTTTGATGCCTTCTACATTATGGTTTAAGGTTGCTTCATCAAGTAAATTTCTTTCGTCAGATTTTCCAGACGGGTCGCCAATCATTCCTGTGGCGCCACCGACCAAGGCAATCGGTTTGTGTCCGGATTTAGCTACATGAACCAACAGAATAATAGGGACCAAATTTCCAATGTGTAATGAATCGCTTGTTGGATCAAAACCAACATATACAGTAGTCATTTCTTTTAGTAATTGTTCTTCCGTTCCTGGCATAACGTCGTGAACCATTCCACGCCATTGTAATTCTGCAATAATATTCTTCATTTCAAATCAATTTGCGGCAAAGATAAAATTTAATGTGGAATCGTTGAATCGTTTCCACTTTTAATCGCACTAAAGTGCCTTTAATTCTATGTTTTTCAGTTAAACAAATCCACGATTAAACGATTAAACACTATTTTTGCAACATGATATTAGTCACTGGAGCTACTGGATTAGTTGGATCACATTTGATATTGGCCTTGTTGGAAAACAATTCGACTGTTCGTGCTATTTACAGATGTGAAGCCGCAATACAAAAAACACGCGCCCTATTTCAGTTGTATGAAAAGGAGGCAGCATTCTACAACATCCAATGGATTCAAGCTGACATTACTGACGTAACAACTTTAGACGCTGCTTTTGAAAATATAGAACAAGTATATCATTGCGCCGCACTAATTTCTTTTGACCCTCATGATGAAGAGCTACTTCGAAAAACAAATATAGAAGGGACTGCCAATGTCGTCAACTTTAGTATTGTGCATCAAATAAAAAAACTTTGTTATGTGAGTTCAATTGCTGCTTTTGGTGACCTAAAAGAACACGAAACAGTCATTACCGAGAATACCGAATGGAATCCAGAGCTTCCTCATAGCGACTATGCGATTTCAAAATATGGTGCTGAGATGGAAGTCTGGCGTGGTAAAGAAGAAGGCTTAGAAGTGGTAATTGTCAATCCTGGAGTTATTATCGGCCCAGGTTTTTGGGATGCGGGAAGTGGAGCCTTATTTTCGAGAATTCACAGTGGCTTGTTGTTCTACACCAGCGGCATCACTGGGTTTGTTTGCGTTCACGATGTAGTAGCGTGCATGATCTTTCTCATGGGAAGCACCGCTAACGAAGATCGTTTTTGTCTTGTTGGAGATCATCTCTCTTTTGAAGTAGTTATAAAAAATACAGCTACTGCTTTGGGCGTAAGGCAGCCTATTTTGCTTGCTACGCCTTTAATCACAGCTGTGGCTTGGCGCATCGATTGGGTGTTTTCCATCTTTTTTGGAAAGCAAAGAACCTTGAGCAAATTAATGGTAAAATCTTTACATCAAAAACACTACTATTCAACGGAAAAGTTACAACTGATTTACACCGCGCCGTTTAGGAAAATCGAAGACTGTATTTCGACTACGGCAAAGTTCTTTCCGAAAAGATAAATCATCTTTTCTTACGACTAATCAGTATTGCATGCAATAACCTTAGGAATGTTTCTTTTTGAATCTGTCATTAATTACTTGGCTGCTTTTTCCTTTTCTATTCGAGCAGCAACGTCATCATACATTTTTTTGTAAAGGTCTATTTGCGATACATAATACTGATTGCTTTGGGCAAATTGTATGCTGTCAATGTTATATTTTTTGAAAATGACCTCCTTTGGGCCAATCCAGTCGATGACGGAATCATATCTGCGTTGCGCCTTTATAACTTCAAACAAAGTGAGATCGTAGAGTATGTTTGTCATTTTTTCTTGATCGATAAGATTATCTGGTTTTTTTACTGGCGCGTTATTGCAGCCCGCCAACAATAATGAAATCACTAAGAACAAAACTATTTTTTTCATATTTTCTATTTATCGATCAAATTCCAATCGCTTTCCTGCTTGGATATCCTTTACCTTAAAGTTGGCATACACTAACTGTCCATTTATCAAAGTATGCGTAATTCTTGATTTAAAAGTAAACCCCTCAAACGGCGACCATCCGCATTTGTACAGAATATTTTCCTTTTTTACGCTCCAAGGTAATCCGGTGTTGACAATCACTACATCCGCATAATACCCTACTTTAATAAACCCTCGTTTTTCAATTCTGAAAAGTATCGCCGGATTGTGTGCCGTTTTTTCAACAATTTTCTCAATGGATATTTTGCCCTGATGATACGCTTCAAAAAGAGCAACCAGTGCATGCTGCACTAAAGGTCCACCAGACGGTGCTTTTACATACGATTGCTTCTTCTCTTCGAGTGTATGAGGGGCATGATCTGTTGCAATTACGTCGATACGATCGTCAAGCAAAGCTTCCCAAAGCGCTTCTCTGTCGGCACTTGATTTTACTGCTGGATTCCATTTTATTAAGTTGCCTTTAGTTTCGTAGTCGGCATCGGAAAACCACAAATGATGGATACAAACTTCCGCGGTAATTTTCTTTTCTTCTAAAGGTATTTTATTGCTAAAAAACTCTAATTCTTTCGCTGTCGAGATATGAAAAACATGTAGTCGAGCTCCAGTGCGCTTTGCCAAATCAACAATTTTTGCGGTCGATTTATAACAAGCTTCTACACTCCGTATTTCTGGGTGAAACTTAACCGGAATTTCATCGCCATAGATGGCTTTGAATTTTTCTAAATTTTCCTTGACCGTAGTTTCATCTTCGCTATGCACTGCAATGAGTAATTTGGTATTGGAAAATATTTGCTCTAATGCGGCTGAACTGTCTACAAGCATATCGCCAGTAGAGGAGCCCAAGAACAACTTTAATCCTGCAACATTTTTAGGATTTGTTTTTAGAATTTCATCCAAATTATCATTGGTTCCACCCAACATAAAAGAATAATTTGCATAGGAAGTTTTGGCAGCAATTTGGTACTTTTCTTCTAATATCTCTTGTGTTACGGCATTTGGAATTGTATTCGGCTGTTCGATAAAAGAGGTAATTCCTCCAGCTACTGCTGCTCTCGACTCGGAAGCGATATCGCCTTTGTGCGTGAGTCCTGGCTCTCTAAAATGAACTTGATCATCGATCATACCAGGAATTAAGTAATTCCCTTCAGCATCAATTATTTTTGTTGAAGGTGACTTTGCGCTGATACTTTCTGCAATTTCTACAATGAATTCATCTTCAATGAGGACATCTCCCTCGAAGACACTTCCTTCATTGACAATTTTAGCGTTCTTAATTAAAATTCTATTCATTATAAGCGATTAAACAAATTTCTAATTCGCAATGAAATCACCCCAAAAACCGCTTCAGTGATAATAGCGTTACTCATTTTCGATTCGCCTTTGGTTCGATCTGTAAAAATAATTGGCACTTCAACGATTCGGAATTTCTTGGTAAAGGCTCGATACTTCATTTCTATTTGAAACGCATATCCAATAAAGTGAATTTTATCGATATTAATCTTTTCTAAGACCGCTCTTTTATAACAAATAAATCCCGCGGTGGCATCATGAATTTTCATCCCTGTAATGATTTTTACATATACAGAGGCAAAATAAGACATCAGCACGCGACTCAGCGGCCAGTTCACCACATTCACACCAGTAACATAACGAGACCCTATGGCAACATCAGCCTCACCAAAGTGACAGGCTTGATACAATTTTTCTAAATCTGCTGGATTATGCGAAAAATCAGCGTCCATTTCGAAAAAAAACTGATAATTCCGCGATAAACCCCAACGAAATCCGTGAACGTATGCTGTTCCTAAGCCCGCTTTCTTTTCTCGCTTTTCAAGAAACAACCGGTCTTTGAATTCATTTCTTAATTCCTCAACTTTATCAGCAGTTCGATCAGGTGAATTATCATCAACAATCAAAATATCAAAAGACTTATGTAAAGAAAAAACAGCTCTTACGATAGTCTCAATATTTTCAATCTCGTTGTAGGTTGGGATAATTACAATTCCGTCATTCATTGCATTGGCATAATAAGTCACAAAAATAAACTTTTTATGGGAGTTGCTCCTTAAGAAAATGATAATTAAAAGACTATTATCTAAGAATTGCTTTTTGCTTCAAATAATATAATTGAATTTAGGTAAAAAGTAAAAACGAGCCCAATTATGAAGGTATTTTTAGTATTTTTGCAACGATATGATAGAAACCGTTTTACAGCCAAGAATCATTGGAATCCAAGACTGGGCGACGATCGTTTTTGTAGCCTTATTTACAATTGTTGCTGTAGTAAAGTCAGTTTTTGAAACTCGATTTCAAGATTTTATGAAACTAATTGTTTCTGACAAATACACCAAAATCTATCGTGACGCTTCCTATTTGATGAGCGGTTTTACCATTTTTCTTTTCGTGGTACAATTGATTTCTGTCTCGCTTTTTATACAACTGGCACTGCATCATTTTTATCATTTTTCAAAAACAGACGGAATTTTGTTTGTTCAAATCTGTACCTTTCTAAGCGTGTTTGTACTTTCAAAATTTCTAATTGAAAAGATAATTGCTACTTCTTTTGCCATTGAAGAATTTGCCGATCAATTTAATTTACAAAAAGTTACCTACAGAACTTACGTTGGCGTTTTGCTTCTTCCTGTCAATGCCGTATTATTTTATAACTCGAACACGTCAGATTTGCTATTTTATATGATTATCACTGCAATTGTGATAACAAACTTGTTAACTTACATCGTTTCTTTAAAGAATTATCAAAATTTATTATTCGGCAAGTTGTTTTATTTTATTTTATATCTTTGCGCACTCGAAATAGCACCGTACTATTTTATCTATTATTGGTTTACAAAAAGTTAGCATATTTAGAAATTGTCAATATGAAA
>CANHEA010000035.1 GCA_947459635.1 Flavobacteriaceae bacterium
AATTGACTTCTGCCGGTGACTCTTCGTGCCAATTTCAGTGCGCCTTCGGTAGCTTCAGTTCCTGAATTAACCAAATACGTTTTTTCTAGTGGTTTGGGTAGGTGAGAAGCTAATAGTTTACAATATTCAACTGCTGGACTTTGGGAATACTCGCCATAGACCATGACATGTGAATATTTGTCGAGTTGGTTTTTAATCGCATCATTGACGCGCTGGTTTTGATGACCAAGAGCGCAGGCTGAAACTCCGGCTACAAAGTCCAAATATTTTTTACTATTCGTATCGTAGATATAGGAACCAACCGCATGTGACACTTCCATACCGAGAGGATAGGGAGAGGTTTGGGCTTGGTATTTAAGGAATTCCGGGTTCAAGATTGTTATTTTAACCGCAAAGTGCGCAAAGGTTTACGCAAAGTACGCAAGTGAATTTTATTTAACTACAGGTTTGGGAGTAGGATTATTTTTGTCATAATCTAAAGTTTCTTTTCTGACTTTCATCGGGACATTTTCCTTGGCCAATTCGGCTTTACTGTTTTTGATGATTTTGTCATTCATTTCGTTTTCTTCGGGAGGAAAAATGTCGTCTTTAGTTTTGATGCGTTCGTCTTCACGCCAAATAAATCCACGAAGTTTACGGGCATTTTCAGGCAAATCTTTTTCGGGATAAATATCACCATCGATATTGGTAAAGAAGGTCATACTATCAATTTGATTTCCGTCCAAAGTCATATTGATGCGACTGCTCACGTTTTTGTTAATTCCGATAAGTTCTTTTGCGTCGTTTCGCATAAAGTAAATGACTTCGGTGTTTTTGATAATGTCGGCTTCGTATAGTTTATTATCGCGAAATTTACCATACAGATTTTGTCCTTTGACCTGATTAAAACCGGTTCCTAACGAGTCCTTCGAAATAATAAAGGCATTATTGAGGACTTTGAGCGAGTCGAGTTTTTGGGTAAAGTCATTGCCAATCAGATGCATCACGTCGCCAGTCATTTGGTTTTCAAAATTCCATAAAATGGGTTTGCCAATGAGTTGCGTGATATTGGTAATTTGGCTGGAATGGATGGAATCACATTTGCCACTCATGTCTTTTTTGAATATGCGTGCATTATTAAACGCACGAACAATTCTCTCGTTTGGTTTGCCTGTAATCAGTAATTTTTTTCCGTGAATATACACCGAGTCTTTGTCGACCAAGTTGATGGCGACCGCTCTTTTGGTCACAAACATCGAATCTTTCTTTTTATATAATTCGGCGTAATGGCCTTTGATAATCCCTTTATTGATCGTGTCTGTAATCTTGACGTTATTGGTCGCGGATGCAAATTCGGTGTTTCTATTATAAAATAAACTGTCACCTTCTATGCGTCGATCATTATACTTGATATAGGACTTCCGCAAAAAATGGCCAATATTTTTCTTGCTATCATAGAAGCCTTTCTCGGTGTAAATGAAGTTCTCTTTGCTCGTAATTGTTGAAGGGCCGAACAAATAAGAGTGTCCAGAATTATTATAGTAATCCAGATGATTTGATTTTACGACGTATTTGGGATTTGTAATGGTAACGGCTGTTAAGAATTGAAATTTCTTTTCGTTGGCGTAATATTTACCCGATTTACTTTTGAGTACATTGTCCTTATTCGTAATCGTTCCGTATGTATTGTATGACGCTTGCTGCGTCTTTCTATCAAAGTTAAGCGTGTCGGTTGCCAAGGTCATTTCGGGCGAACGCATCACGACGTTTCCAGTAGCATAGGCTTGTTTTACATTGCCATTATATTCCGCGTATTTACTATTCATAAATAAGGTGTCGCCTTGTATCATCCGCACATCTCCGAAGGCTTTGACGTAATTTTCTTTTTGAAAATAATACGCTTTGTTGCAAAACATCCGAACGCCGTCATGAATAATTCTAACATTTCCAGTTAATAAGGCAGCATCTGGAATTTCGATTTGATTGACATCGAAAAAATCAGAATATTCAATAATAATCTTCTTAGGTTCTTGTGCAAATAGGTTTTGATTCCCCAAGAAAAGGAAACAGAGTAGGAGGAAAAAATGTACTTTTTTCAATAGTTCAAAATTTTCGTCAAATTTAGGAAAAAGCCCGCAACGAAAACGGTTATTAAGAATTATTTATTAGAAGATTGGAAGTGTGCTTCTAATTTTTATATTTGTAATCCTGTCTTTAAAAATTAAGAAAAAATGAAAAAAGTCTTATTGCTCGCATTGATAGCTTTTACGTTATCTGCAAATGCCCAAACTAAAAAGAAGAAAGCCATGCCAACAAACAACAGGGAAACAGTTTCAAAAAAGAATGAAACTCCTTCGGAAAGAAAAGCAGTCGTATATCAGGTGTTTACGCGCTTGTTCGGAAATACAAATGAGACAAATGCGCCCTGGGGAACTATCGAACAAAATGGCGTAGGGAAGTTCAATGATTTTACCGATAAGGCATTGCAAGAAATTAAGAAACTGGGTGTAACACACATTTGGTATACTGGTGTTCCGCATCATGCGTTAGTAAATGACTACACGAAATATGGTATCTCTAATGATGATCCAGATGTCGTAAAAGGTCGGGCGGGCTCTCCTTATGCGGTGAAAGATTATTACAATGTTAATCCAGATTTAGCGGTAAATCCAGCGAATCGTTTGCAGGAATTCCAAGCCTTAATTACTAGAACGCATGCCAATGGTATGAAAGTCTTGATTGATATTGTGCCGAATCACGTCGCACGAAAGTATGAAGGTAAATCCAATCCGAAAGGTGTTCGTGATTTTGGAGCGGACGACAATAAGAATGTGGAGTACAGCAGAAATAATAACTTCTATTATATTCCTGGACAAGCATTTGAGGTACCTACTTCAGATTCATACAAACCATTAAATGGCGAGAAGAACGATTTGATTGATGGTAAGTTTACAGAAAACGTAGCAAAATGGACAGGCAACGGTACTCGTTTGCCAAAACCAGACATCAACGATTGGTACGAAACGGTCAAAATTAATTACGGAATTAAACCTGACGGTTCTAAAGATTTTCCAGAATTGCCAGCTGGATTTGATAAAAAATCATACAAAGAACACTACGCATTTTGGGCTACTAAAGATGTGCCAAGTTCCTGGAAAAAATTCCGAGACATCGCATTATATTGGACGGCTAAAGGTGTCGATGGATTTCGTTACGATATGGCAGAAATGGTACCTTATGAATTTTGGAGTTACATGAATTCAGCCATCAAAATGAAAAATCCAAATGCCTTTTTATTGGCGGAAGTTTATAATCCGAATGAATATAGAAATTATATTAATTTAGGAAAGATGGATTATTTGTATGATAAAGTGGACTTATACGATCACCTCAAACAAGTAATTAAAGGAAAAGCGTTGCCAGATCCAGTTTCGGAAATTCAAGCAAAATATGCTGATATTGAACATCATATGCTACATTTCTTAGACAATCATGATGAGCAAAGATTGGCTAGTAAAGACTTTGCTGGAACACCAGAAAAGGGAAAACCCTTAATGGTGGTTTCTGCAACGTTAAGTTCTTCCCCAACAATGATCTATTTTGGTCAAGAAGTGGGTGAGGCAGGAAATGAAGATGCAGGATTTGGGAAGCCAACAAGAACGTCTATTTTTGATTACGTTGGCGTTCCAAGTCATCAAAGATGGATGAATAAAGGAGCATTTGACGGAGAGAGATTATCACAATCTGAGAAATATTTACGCGATTTTTACTCTCGTTTGTTGAATTTCAGTACCAGCAGTTCTGCGTTAATGGGCAAATTTCAAGAAATACAGTCTGTCAACAGAAATCCGCCAGCTAGTAACGCTGGTGCTGCGGAAGCAAGCGCAGTAACTAATGAAACAGCAACAAAAGAAGTTGCTAAAAGTAATTATAGTGAAGGATTATATTCTTTCGTTCGTTGGTCTAACACGCAAAAATTGATTGTTGTAGCTAATTTTTCTTGGGTTACTACAAGTGAATTCGACTTAATTGTACCCTCTGATGTAATCAGCACCTGGAAATTGAAAGACGGAACGTACGACTTGAAAGAAGAATTATATCAAAAAGTGGATGCGAAATTAATTGTGAAAGATGGTCAAGGAAGCATAAATATGGTGATTCCTGCATCTGAATCTTTTATTTTTAGTTTGAAATAAATAGAACTTCTACATCAAAAAGCCGTGCTGAAAAGTGCGGTTTTTTTTATGTCTGTAAACTGGACTTAAGAAATAAGAAGCCGATGACGCCGGCAACTACGGATGCAACTAGAATGGCAATTTTGGAATGGTCGATGACTTGTTGGTCTTCGAATGCCAAAAGGGTAATGAATATCGACATGGTAAAACCAATACCGCCGAGAAAGCCAGCGCCGATGATATTTTTCCACTTGAGGTCAGTTGGCAGCGAACATAGCCCTAAGCCAGCAGCAACAAAAGAAAATAGCCAAATTCCCAAAGGTTTTCCAATCACTAAACCTAAAATTATTCCGATACTATTGGCATGTCCTAAGCCTTCAAGCAAATTTGTTCCGAAATTAATACAAGTGTTTGCCAAAGCGAATAAAGGCAGAATAAAAAAGGCGACTGGACTATGCAAAAACTCTTGCAAAATGTAAGATGTTGATTTTTCATCACCATTGCCAAACGGAATAGCAAAAGCGACTAAAACGCCGGTAATAGTAGCGTGAATTCCAGTTTGCATCATAAAGTACCACATGACAATACCGCCAATCAAATAGGGAATCAAATTGCGAACTTTGAGTCGATTGAAAATAAGTAGTAAAATCCAAATGGATAGCGCAATGCCGAGATGAAAAAAGGAAATGCTTTTAGTATAGAAAATGGCGATGACCAAAATGGCTCCCAAATCATCAATGACAGCGAGTGCGGTTAAGAAAACTTTGAGTGAAGTAGGAACGCGATTTCCCAACAAGGACAAAATTCCGACTGCAAAGGCAATGTCCGTTGCCATCGGAATTCCTGCTCCAGACTGTGTCGTAGTGCCGTAGTTTAACAGCAAATAGATCGCTGCTGGAATCATCATGCCACCAAACGCACCGAATAGTGGCAGTGCGGCATTCTTGATATCGGAAAGTTCCCCAATATAGATTTCACGCTCTAGTTCTAAGCCAATAAGCAAAAAGAAAATAGCCATCAAGCCGTCATTGATCCAATCAACTAAGGAATGGGAACCAATTGTTTGATGCCAAAAGGAAATATAATTTGTTTGAAAAATGGAGTTCGCTAAAATGAGCGAAATCACGGTTACAAAAACCAAAACAACGCCACCTGCTTTTTCACTTTCGAAAAATTTGATAAACAGTTTTGAATTTTCCATGGAAGTGATTTAAAATTTAAACACGAATTTCACGAATTTGCACTAATTAATTCGTGTTAATTCGTGAAATTCGTGTTTCATTTCTATTTCAAAATGGTTTGTTTTCTGTCTGGTCCTACCGAAACGATTTTGATGGGAACTTCCAACTCTTTTTCGATAAAATCGATGTAATTTTTGAGTTCAATAGGCAGTTCGTTATACGTGCTCATTCCAGTTAAATCTGCTTTCCAACCTTTAAAATCAGTGTAGATTGGTGTTACGTTTTCCGGTTCGATATTATAAGGTAAATGCGTTATCGTTTGACCTTTATAATCATAGGCGGTGCACACTTTTAGCGTTTCAAAACCAGACAATACATCGCCTTTCATCATCATCAATTGGGTGACGCCATTAATTTGAACCGCATATTTCAGCGCGACTAAATCGAGCCAACCACAACGTCTTTTTCTGCCGGTCACCGAGCCAAATTCGTTTCCAACGCTAGCCATGACATCGCCAGCTTCTTCGAAATCTTCTGTGGGAAACGGGCCGCTTCCAACTCTTGTCGTATAGGCTTTAAAGATTCCGTAGACTTCTTTGATTTTGTTCGGTGCAATTCCCAAACCGGTGCAGGCACCAGCAGCGGTTGTATTGGAGGAAGTTACAAAAGGATACGTTCCAAAATCGACGTCGAGTAAAGAGCCTTGTGCGCCTTCACAAAGAATTGATTTTCCGGATTTTTGTGCTTGGTGTAAGTATTCTTCAGAATCGATAAAGGTGAGTTGTTTCAATTCTTCGATGGCGTCGAAGAATTCTTTTTCTAATTCCGGTAGATTATATTGAATATTCACGTCGTAGAAGGCAATCATCGCTTCGTGTTTGTCTGCCAGCGCGCGGTATCTTTCTTTGAAATCTGCGAGTTCAATATCTCCCAATCGGATGCCATTTCGTCCCGTTTTATCCATATAAGTGGGGCCAATTCCTTTGAGTGTTGAACCAATTTTGGCTTTGCCTTTAGCGGCTTCTGATGCGGCGTCTAACAAGCGGTGAGTAGGCAGAATCAGGTGCGCTTTTCGAGAAAGAATCAATTTGCTTTTGATGTCGAGATTGAATTTGGCCAAGCCGTCTAGTTCGCTTTTGAAAACCACAGGATCAATCACGACGCCGTTTCCGATAATATTGATAGAGTTTTTGTGGAAAATCCCAGAAGGAATGGTTCTCAAGACATGTTTTATTCCGTCAAATTCTAAAGTGTGCCCAGCGTTTGGTCCGCCTTGAAAGCGAGCAATAATGTCATATTTTGAAGTGAGCACGTCGACAATTTTTCCTTTGCCTTCGTCGCCCCATTGTAATCCTAGTAATAAATCTACGGCCATTTTATTTAGTTGTATGTTGTGTGTTGTATGTTGTAAGTTTTACGTGTTGTATGTTTTGGGTTGCGTTAGGGATAGAGGCAAGCACCGCGTGCAGCCGAAAGCCCGGCGGTGGCTTGTGAGGATTTGCAATTGGACAGAAATGTTCTAGCCAACGCAACGCCCCATTATTCATTATTCATTATTAATTTTCTTTTTGTTGCCATATAAATACAGCGAATGGTTGGTCACTTCGATGTTGAAGATTTCCTCGATGGTTTTCTTGATCATTTGGATTCGCGGATCGCAAAACTCGATGACTTCGCCGGTGTCGGTCATGATGATGTGATCGTGTTGTTTGTCGAAATAGGATTTTTCGTAATGCGCTTGATTTTGTCCGAATTGGTGTTTGCGGACCAAAGCGCAATCTAACAGCAACTCAATGGTATTGTAGAGCGTCGCACGACTGACACGATAGTTTTTGTTTTTCATTTTGATATAGAGATTTTCAATATCAAAATGGTCTTCGTTATCGTAAATTTCCTGAAGGATGGCGTAACGTTCCGGGGTTTTGCGATGTCCTTTGTTTTCAAGATATAATGTAAAAACGTTCTTTACAATTTCTTGATTTTTACTGTTATCTGTAGCAACTAATGTCATGCGTCAAAGTTAAGATTATTAATTAATAATTGATAATTAATAATTAACAATGGAGGGAAATTATGCACATTTTGGTCACCCAATTATTCATTATTAATTGTTCATTATTAATTGATTCTTTAGTTTTTATTGACTCTTGTGACTTTATCCACGCCATCAATTTTTTTGATATTGTCGATGAGTTTTTTCAAAATGATGTTGTTTTGGACGATGACGGTGACTTGTCCGTTGAAAATTCCAGCATCTCCACTAAGCGAAATACTCTGAATATTCACGTGCATATTGTTGGAGATGACTTTGGTCAACTCGTTCGTCAATCCTAGTGTATCCATACCTGTAATGTGCAATATAGCTTTAAATTCTTGTTGGGTTGAGTCAATCCATCGCGCGAGTATGATGCGATAGGCGTAATTGGATTGTAAACTGATGGCGTTTGGACAATCTTTTTTATGCACTTTGATGCCTTCATTAATGGTCACAAATCCGAATACTTCATCGCCTGGAATGGGGTTGCAACACGTAGAAAGTTTATAATCTAATCGGTCTTGATCCGCACCGAAAACCAGCATATCGAAATTACTGCTAATCACAGGTTTATGAATATCTGGATCAGCAGTAGTGTGTGTTCTTTTGATTTTACTTTTGAAGAAATTCATCAAAGTATTGCTCTTTTGCGCTGCAAAATCCTTGAGTTGTTGATTTTCTATCGAGCCAATGCCCACGCGGTAAAACAAATCTAAACTGGTTTTTAGTTTAAAATAATTAACGAGTTCATTGACAACTTGTTCACTTAACGTGATCTTGAGTTGCTTCAGTTTTCGAGTCAGCAATTCCTTGCCGTCTTCTGCCATTTTCTTCGTATTCTCATTGAGCACATTTCGGATTTTGTTTTTGGCTCTTGAGGTGGTTACATAGTCTAACCAGCTTGAAGTTGGCTTTTGATTTTGCGAGGTAATGATTTCAATTTGATCCCCGCTTTTGAGTTCAGTATTGAGTGGAACCAATCTACCATTGACTCTAGTTCCTCGCGTGCGAATACCAATTTCGGAGTGAATGCTGAACGCAAAATCCAGAGAAGTTGCGCCTTTGGGCAACGATTTGATTTCTCCTTTTGGCGTAAAGACAAAAATCTCTTTGGCGTAGAGGTTCATTTTGAAGTCTTCTACAAAATCAACCGCATTGGTTTCGGAGTTTTCTAAAGCTTCTTTTAGCAAATTCAACCACACATCCAAACCGCTTTCTTCAGTAGCACCTTGTTTGTATTTATAATGCGCTGCGTATCCTTTTTCCGCAATTTCATCCATGCGTTCGCTGCGAACCTGAATTTCTACCCAGCGACCTTTAGGTCCCATGACTGTGATGTGCAAGGCTTCGTAACCTGTTGATTTTGGGGAGGAAATCCAATCCCGTAATCTACTTGGACTTGGGCGATAATGATCTGTTACGATCGAATAGATTTTCCACGCGATAAATTTCTCGTCGTGCAGGTTTGATTTGTATACAATTCGTAACGCAAACTTATCATACACTTCATCAAAACTCACGTTCTGCGCTTTCATTTTGCGACGGATGGAGTAGATTGATTTCGGTCGACCTTTGATGATATATTCTACGTTTTCTTCATCCAAAGATTTTTTCAAAACTTCAGAAATGGTATTGATGTAGGCGTCTTGTTCTTCTTTAGTTTCCTTTATTTTGCTGACAATATCATTGTAAATTTTCGGTTCAGTATATTTTAAACCCAAATCTTCCAGTTTTGTTTTGATATTGTACAAGCCCAAACGATGGGCGAGTGGTGCGTAGATGTATAAAGTTTCAGACGCAATTTTGACTTGCTTGTGTTCTGGCATCGAATCCATGGTTTGCATATTGTGCAAACGATCTGCTAGTTTAATCAGAATTACCCGAACGTCGTCGTTTAAAGTCAATAGCATTTTACGGAAATTTTCCGCTTGCATCGACACGTTTAAGTCTTTTTGAACTTGTGAGATTTTCGTCAATCCTTCTACCAGTTGCGCCACTTTTGGATTGAACATCTTTTCGATGTCGGCAACAGCGATATCAGTATCTTCCACCACATCGTGCATCAATGCTGCGGCAATACCAGTCGCACCTAAACCAATTTCAGACGCCACAATTTTTGCCACTGCAATAGGATGAAAAACATAAGCTTCCCCTGATTTGCGACGTTGTTCTTGGTGCGCATCAACGGCTAAATCAAAAGCTTTTCTAATGAGTTTTTTATCCTCGGCAGTCAGCGTTTGGTAACTGATGCGAAGTAACTCTTTGTATTCCTTTGCAATTGCTTTGTTTTCTTTTTCAATATCAATTTCCACCATAGCTATAAAGTTCAATTTCTAAAAATAGAAATTACAGTTTAAATGTACAATTAATAATTAATAATTAATAATGAAAATTTGGTTCGCTACTTCTCAATGTTAAGGTGGGCGTGACCACAAGGGTCAGGCTATCCGTTACAAGTCCTCGCTGCGCTGCGGGCTTTTCACTGCTATCCTTCACGCGGAAATGATTGTCGATAAAAACATTTAAAATTTAAAGAAGATCTCGACTATATTTGTATTTTTGGTCGCTATCTAAAAAGAATCTAGTAACGTCGATATAAACGCAATGGATAAAAACTTAAGTAATACGCTTAAAAATGAAGAGTTGTATGACTCCATCTACATTAATTATAATGTTGATGATACCATACAAATATTACACAATGTAGATGCGTTTTTAACTAATGCCAAGCAAGTACACACCAGCTGGGTGGGTTTATATCACAATGATTTTGACAAAACCCTCAAAGGGAAAAAGGTATTGGAATTAGGTTGTGGCGATTGTCTAAATGCTGCTGTTATGAGCGTTTTAGGTGCCGAAGTATATGGAAACGATATATCGCAACATTGTGGTACAATTATCAATAACATCAATAGTAGGTTTGATTTTGAAACACCTCTAAAATTCATACATGGTGATTTTTTACAGGCAGATATTCCTTCCGATTTTTTTGATATTGTGGTTGGGAAAGCATTTGTTCACCACCTCACTTATGATCAAGAAGTTCAATTTACCGAAAAAATAGTTCGAATTCTCAAAAAAGACGGAAGTGTGCGTTACTGTGAGCCTGCCATCAATAGCGTTATCCTTGATAAACTGCGATTCATGATTCCTGTAAAGGGAAGACCGTCATCTTTTCAGACCGAAAAATTTAAGGCATGGAAAGCGTTAGATCCTCATCCCGAAAGAGATAATTCATCAAGTGGGTACAGAAAGATGGGAAAGAAATATTTTTCAAACACCGAAATATATTGTATCGGCTGCATCGAAAAATTCCATCGTTTGCTACCTTCCAAGGTCAACAGTAAAAAATTTCGTCGCAACGCGTTTCAAATAGAGCGCTATTTGCCGTTATTTATTCGCAATGTTTTTGCCAGAGCTCAAATGGTGGAATATAGGTTTCCGAAGAAATAAACCATGTAACAATCGACTTATTTTACTTTAGTAAAGTCTAAATCCTGAAAGTCATAACTGAAGTCAGTCAGTGGTGAAATGGGTTTCATTTTGAGATTGGTCGAATCTGTGGAAAAAGTCAAGAACGCATCAGCCAATAAACTTCGGTTATTCCATTTTACCGCAAAGGTTTGGTCTTTATAGAAAAACATTTCGCCAGCTAATTGCGCAGAACGCGTCGACCGAAAATACATTTTTCCTTTTTGTTCAGAAAGCACAATTTCTCCTAACCAATTGTCTTTGTAGGTACCAACGTATTTCTTTGCATCAACCTTGATTTTGTCTTTGCTATTCTGGGCAACTGTACTCCAAACTTCGTCGGTAATCTTGTCTGCGCTGACCACTTTTTCTTTCCTCTGGCTGCTATACAAAGTCACATAATCGTCCGATTTTAAGTTCAGATAACTGTCTTTAATAGTGTTGGTTATGGCATTAAAAGCAGCGCCATTTTGCTGATTCGTCAATACGATGATGCCTAAATTAAGTTCTGGCAAAAGCGTCACTTGTGTTACGATGCCATCCAATCCGCCGGTATGCGAAACTTGAAAACTGCCTTTCACTTCAGAAAGCTGCCAGCCCAATCCATAACTCTTGAAATGCGAAAAGTAAGGTGCTACAGGTTTGTTGGGCATAATCGTTTGTGCAGTCCACATTTCTGTTTGTTGTTTTTCAGAAAACAGTATTTTACCATTGTCGTATTTTCCTTTTTGCAATTGCATGATGACCCACTTGCTCAGATCATTCACGCTAGCGTAAATACCTCCGGCTGCATCTAAAATGGGATTTTTGTATCGTGTGATTGCTTTCAATTTGCCTTCGGTAGGAACATGAGGGCTAATGATATTTGAAGTATCCTTCAAACGTTGGAAAGATGCAGCGCTCTGATTCATAGCAAGCGGTTTCATAATACGTTGTTCGATAAAATCGCCCCACGATTGCCCGCTTACTTGGGCTAGGACTTCACCTGCAACAATATAAAGTAAATTGTCATAATCATATTTCGTCCTAAAGGCAGAAACCGGTTTGAGATACTTAAGATTCTCAATGATATCTTTTGTAGTGAAGTTATGACCATCTGGCCAAATCATCAAATCACCGGCGCCTAAACCGAGACCGCTTCGATGTGTTAGTAAATCACGAATGGTAAATTCATTGGTGACATAGTCATTATACATTTTAAATTTCGGAAGGTATTTGATTACTTTATCATCCCAATTGATTTTCCCTTCATCGACTAACATGGCCAATGCGGCTGTTGTAAAGGCTTTGCTATTGGATGCGATTCCGAATAGGGTATTTTCGTCGACCGGTGCTGTAGAAGCAATTGAACGCACACCATAACCTTTAGCGTGTATCACTTGTCCATCTTTGACAATCGCCACCGCAATGCCCGGAACGTCAAATGTTTTTAAAGTTCTCCCAACCAAATCGTCAATTTGTGTGGTAGTTAGTTGTCCGAAAACGGAACAATTGGCAAGTAGAATTAGGCTTAGAAATAGATTTTTGATCATGAGATTATTATTTAAAATTGCGTTGTCTTTTGGCTTCGAAAATAAGGATGGCAGCTGCAACAGAAACATTCATAGAATCTATCGCGCCTTGCATCGGAATGTTGATGTTTTGTGTGGCTTTATCGCGCCATTCTTGAGATAAGCCCGTTGCCTCGGTTCCCACAACTAAAGCGGTTGCTGGCGTGAAATCTTGCGTATGATACGAGGTCGAGTTTTGTAAAGTGGCGCTGTAAAAATTAATCTTGTTGTGCTGTAAAAAAGTAATTATTTCTGAGGTCGTTCCAGTTGCAATCTGATTGGTAAACAAGCCACCCACGCTGGATCGAACTATATTCGGATTGTATAAATCACTTTTTGGATTGGCAATGATGACCGCGTCTAGATTTGCAGCATCAGCCGTTCGAAGCAATGCACCAATGTTTCCTGGTTTTTCGGGTGCTTCAGCAATAAGAATTAATGGATTGTCCGATAATTTTAAATCCACTAAATGCATCGATTTGGTTTTGGCAACGGCAAGAATTCCTTCGGTTGTATCTCGATAAGCTAGTTTCTGATAGACTTCTTTGTTGATTTCAATTAATTGGACTTGATGATTAGTGATGCGATTGATTTGTTCTATATCAATTAAATCTGGAAGAAATAGAATGGTTTCTAGGTCATAGCCGCTTTGAATTGCCAGCTGAATTTCACGCTGGCCTTCAATCAAAAAAGTACCTGTTTGTTTCCGCGCTTTTGCTTTTTCCTGCAATTGCACGAGCGATTTAATAAAAGGATTTTGGATGGAGGTTATTAGTTTCAAGCTGGTAAAATTTTGAACGTCAAATGTATAATAGAATTGCTATTAAAAAAAAATGCCTTGTAGTTTTTTTACAGGGCATTTTTAAAGGAAAGTATTGGGTTAATTTACTTTTATGATTTTTACGGTTGAAATGGTCGAGTCAGTGGCAACTTTAAATAAATATTGTCCCGAAGCAAGTCTCGAAATATCGATAATTGCTTGTTTTGCGTCAGTTGTTTGTTCTTGCACCAATTGGCCGAGTAGATTGTAGATTGAGATTGATTTTATCGTTTTTGGACTAGAAAAGCTCACTTTATCTTTTGCTGGATTGGGATAATAGGACAATTGATCTTGACTAAAATTCGAAACCGCGAGGACCACACAATTGACCGTTGCTGTCCAGCCTGGAGAAGTGTTGATTCCATCAGAATAGAATGCAAATGTTAGTGCTCCAGTTGGGTCTGTTGATGTAATTGTTCCTGGATTATTGGTCCCCGTAAATCCGTATTGTTGCCCAATAAAAGGGTATGTTGCATTTGGACCGTCGTAAATTCTAAGTTTATCAGATTGATTTTCTAGCGAAAAAGATGTAAACGTTACACTTGCTTTTTCTCCTGGATTGGCTGGAGTGATTGTTGTCGTATAGTTCTCTCCATTAGAATAATCTCCATTTGGTCCACCAGAATCAAAGAAAACACCATCAACGCAGAAATTGATTAAGGTAGAAAATGAGGCATTGCTCAACGCCGAGAACACATTGTTACTGCAACTGGCTCGTACATAAAAATCATAATTACTATATGAATTTAGATTGGTAAGCGTATACGAATTGGTTGTGACAGTTTGAAACGGACCAGTAGGTGGTGTACCTTGTGGCACGACCAATACTTCAAATAAAGAAGAACCATTCGGATTCGTCCAAGTTATTGTTGCACCGCTTACCGTAATGGATGAAATAGTAATTTCATTACCGTTGCTACATTGTGTCGTAAATTTATAAACAGAAGAATAATTAGACGAACCACAAATATTATTTGATTTGACTCTCCAATAATAATCACTTCCATAATCTAAATTTGAAATATCGATTTGATTGGTTAAACTTTCATAGGACGCTATGTTGGCGGCAAAAAGCGCATCTTTAGAAATTTCAACAGTATATGTTGTCACATTCCCACCAATATTTTCCCAAGTCAATGTTGGATTAGTATCGGCTGGATTGGTATTATTTGCGGGAGCAGTTAAGTTTGGTGCCGTCGCTAATGCGTTTTGAACTACTAAACTTAAGCTTAAAGAAGCATTATAGGACGATGATGTTGCCCGCAGTGTTAATGGATAATTCCCCACTTGTGTGGCACTAAGACCTGAAATCAAGACCGATCCAGTGCCAGAAGCTGAAAGTGTTGTTGGACTAAAAGTCGCACTTGCGCCTGATGGTAAACCAAGTAGTTCAAACGATGCAGTTTCAGAAAATCCTACAGGAGTTTTTAACTGGTAGGTAAAAGTAGATTCGTTAGCACCTACACAATTCCTATTTAGCAAGCTGCTATCAGACGTCAATAGCATTGGATTTGCTGTCACGCCACTGATAATCAAAGTATAATGTTGTAAATTATTGGCTAAAGTTCCTTTGTGCGTAACAGTTACGGTGTAGGTTCCAACTGGATTGGCGATTTCTATTTTTTCAACATTGTCGACTTTATTGTCTTCACGTGTTGCTGGTTCATCAACCTCGATTGGGTTTAGTTTCCACGGAAAGTTAACTTCAGCTCCTTTTGTTATTCTTATATCCAAATCATTTACGAGTGCTGGAGTTGATAAATCAATTTGATTACTTTGTTGCACTATTCCCGCTGGGTCAGTCCAACAAATGGTAGCGACGATTGGCTGTGCAGCAGTAATTGCGTTGATGTCGAATGAATACGATTTTCCTTGTTCTAGGATATTTTCTTGAATATACGATTGTGTTCCTTCATTTGTAATTAGAACAGCGGCTCTCTCCGCATTAAGTAATCCCCAACCAAATCGATAATCAGGTCCAGGTGCAGTTCCAGCTTCATCAGCAGTATGAATTGCAAGTCCACGTAGCGTTGCTGCTCTCATAAATCCACCTTTAACATTTTTGAAATGCTGTTGCAACAACAGCAAAGTTCCTGCAACATTTGGCGATGACATTGAGGTTCCGCTATAGCTACTATAAGAATTGTCTGAATTGGAAGTAGATGATCTTACATTGACGCCCTTTCCGCAAATATCGGGTTTGATACGACCGTCGTCCGTAGGTCCCCAACTACTAAAGCCAGACATAACGACACTATTTGGCCCCGTATAATTAGTGACTTGATTCACAGCAGCTATAATAAGACCGTTCTTAGAGGTACTTTTTCCTGACAATAAATCGTAACCTTGTTTCTCGTCATTGTATCCTGCATTTCTTGAATTACCCGCAGAATTTACGAATTGATAATAAGGCGCATTAAACATGACATTGTCAAAGAATTTTGCTTCTCCATCGTATCTTCCCCAATCAGCAACTGCAACAAAATCAGGATCTGCGCCATAGGAATGATTTGAAATGAGCAGGCCATTTGCTGCCGCTAAAGTCACTTCATTAACGTCGCTATTCCAATCGTAGGCTCTTAAGTTAGCTTGCGATGCCATTCCTTTAGATTGTGGACTTGCCGTTGCGTTACCCATCATTGTTCCAGCAACATGCGTGGCGTGTGCTGACAAACTTGGCGGATTATCCACTTGATCCACACGTCCTGTCAACAAGTTGTGTGTGCTGCGAACGCCGCCGCCATCCCAAATCCCAATGGTCATATTTTGACCGTCTAGATTTAGTCCCAAGCTTCCTCCTGTATTCAATCGATTGGCACGGGTTGTCAGTGCAGCGCCAACGTTATCCGTTGTATAATAAACTGGATTTCCTTCTTTGCTGACACGAATCAACTCGGTAATTCCACCGTTCTTATTAGAACTGAAAATCGTCTTCCATCCTTTTATTTTAGCAAGCTTCCACGCGTTTTCCTTTTCTGTTTTGAAGATAGAATCATAAATAGGTGCTAATCGGTTTAATTCAGAAACATTGGTAGCGGCAATAATTTTTGCTTTTTCTACTTCGGTTTGTGAATAGGCAATAGAAAAGCAAAACGTTAAAAGAATTGCAGAAAAAAGGGTCTTCATTTATGTAATAATTTAATTTTCGGCTAAATTAATTTAAAAAAGTATAACTTTTAATAAGGAATGTAATTTAGAATATAGAACAGATGTTAAATTTTTGCCATAATCAAAAAGGCAAAGGTGCTTTTGATTTATCGGCCTACGAATAGATAGCCGTAGAGTGGCTCGGGATAGTCATCGTCGTTCAGTTCAAGACTGTAAAAGTAGGTTCCGTCTGTGATTTCAGCATTATTGAGAATGATACCGTTGGTTGCTTTTCCGTCCCAATTGGGTGTGTTGTTATTTCCAATCCAAACAAGTTTCCCCCATCGATTGTAAATTTCTAGTTTAAAATTAAAAAAAACATCTTGCAAACCTTTTATTGTAAAGGTGTCGTTCGTACCATCATTATTCGCCGAAACATAATTATATACGATGGGTCGGCACTTGATAGTCTTGAGTTGAAATGAAGTGAATTGAAAGCAATTTCCATTATCCACTTTTACGAAAATTGACATTGGAGTTGTCGCTGCTTTGAAGTTTCCAATGTCTAAAATTGGATTGGTATTGTTCAGTAAATCGTCTATGTTCAAATAAAACGTAACAACATCTGTGGGACTTTGTTTGATTGAATTTTCATAGTTTGAAAAATCAAAAGTACCTGCTCCGAGGCCTTCATTACACGAAGTAATGTCGCTTGGCGGTTGTAATTCTGTAGATTGAATAAAGGTTATATTGTTTGTCGACGTATTATTATCTTCCAAAATTTCTTCAACAATCCCTTGACCGTTTCCATTGTCATCTATGACAAACTTCAGGTTGAATGGACTTGGAATCTCCACCGGAATTTGAAGGACAATCGTGCCGCTTTCGGTACCGTTGACTGCGATTTGATTTTGAGTTTGGGTTGATGCAAAAAAGACATCATTTACATAAATAGCAATCGGAACATTGGCGGAAAGTGCTTTTGTTGCATCAAAGTTTGAGGAAGTATATTGTACATTAATCTCGCGCGAATTACATCTAATTGCTACCTCATCAATAGCAATCTGCGCATCGGGCATTTGAGAATTTAGTTTGGTTACAATCGTATTGATCATGACAAAATCTTGACCGGATCTTAGTTGAATTAGTGCCGAAGTATCGCCGATTTGAATGGTATTTTGTATGTCGTAAATATCCAAATCCATATTATACAAACTGTCGTCGTTCGTAATGCTATTGGTTCCGTTGAAGGCATTGTTAACAGGATTTAGCGGAAGATTCTCAAGCGGAATGGAATTGATTGACAGGGTTTCATTGACCTGAATGTTCTTATCGCCTTCCCATGCGATAAAGCCAATTTTTGCATTTTGATTGTCAACGATATTCAAACTGTCTAAGGTGATGGAAATAGTAGTAGGAACCGCTTGCAATCCGTCATAAACATTAATTTGGTTAAAAGGCAAATTGTTATTTTTATATACAATTGCGATGGCCCACCCACCGAAGTTCGTTGAGTTTTGAAAATGATAAGTAATCCAATCATTGAGGTCAAGGTCACTTAACGTATACAAGCCATTTCCCGTAGTCTGAACGATATTTGTAATGTCTGAAAAAGCACTAAAATAATCAAAGACGTTACCGTTGGACGTTCTTTGATATTGAAAAATTCGTTCTGGAGTGATGGCGGTATTATTTAATGAGACTTCAAAATCACCAGGTCCACAACCTGCCCAATATAAATAGGCTTTTTCCACCACGTCATTTGGATTTAAGTTTAGGGTAGCGGAAGAGGAAGTGTTAATTTCCGGCACGGCCATATTCGTGTTTTCATCCGGATTCAAAGTATTGCCAATAAAGGTAAAATCAAATCGACCATTAAATTGTTGGAACAAGGAAACGTTTTGACCAAAAATGGCAAGTGGAATTATGAAAACAAGCAAAGAATATTTGAATTGTTTGATCGTCACAGATACTTAAATTGGACTTTAAAATTATTAAAATTAATTCAAATAAACATACAAAGTAAGTTTTTAGTAGATTTAGCGCCACTGGTTCCTTCTTTCTATAGTAATTAATAGTAGTTTTGTAAACTATTTTCAAATTTTTTGCAATTGAGTTTTCTTAAGACCATAAAGCGCACGCCATTATTCAAAGTTGCCTCTTTGAATAGCGTTAGTGTTATTTTGAAGATAGCAATCGGTGTTATTACTTCGAAGGTTATGGCGGTATTCATTGGGCCGAGTGGCTTAGCGCTTACTGGTAACCTAAAAAATTTCCTCACGTCTGTGGAAAGTATTGCGACGCTGGGTTTTCAAAATGGTATTGTAAAATATGTAGTCGATGCCAAGAATGATGATGCGGCCTTGAAGAAAATACTGTCGACAGTGTTCCTAAGTCTACTTGTTGTTTCTGTAGTTTTAAGTACATTTTTATTTGGATTTTCTCACTATCTAACTTTAATGATATTTGGAAGTAGCTGGAATTATAGCATTGTTTTTAAGATACTTGCGCTTATACTTCCTTGGTATGCATCCACCACCTATTTGATTGTTATTCTTAATGGTTTGGGTAAGTTTCGAAAGGTGATTTATGTAAATATTTTGGGTAACATAATTGGATTGCTTTTTTGCATTGGCGCTGTTTATTACTACAAGACTTTTGGCGCTTTGCTTTCTATAATTGTCCCGCCATCATTATTGTTTTTTGTTGCCTTTTACTATGTAAATAAAGAAATTTCGTTTCTTGAGAACATTTCACAGCGTTGTTTTGATTGGAAGGTGTTGCGAAATTTGTCGTCTTATTCCTTGATGGCGCTGGTTTCTTCTGTTTTTGGTTCTTTGGTATTCCTTGCCATCAGAAACAATATTATTGAGGTTCTTGGCATTGAAAGTGCGGGCTATTGGGAAGCAATGACGCGGATTTCGAACTATTATCTGATGTTTATTTCGACCATCTTGACGGTTTATTTTTTCCCCAAGTTAGCTTTCTCAACTACAAAAAAAGCGGTGCAAAATGTGGTTAAGAGTTACTATTTTACTGTAGTTCCAATGTATGTTGTGGGTGTAGTTATTTTGTTTTTTCTGCGGCGCTTTTTTATTCAACTATTTTTTACAAAGGCATTTCTTCCCGTCGCAGATTTGTTCTTTTGGCAGTTATTTGGAGATACCTTCAAAGTGGCGTCGCTGATTTTAGGATATCAGTTTTATGCAAAGAAATTGACGGTTGCTTTTATTTGTACGGAACTATTTTCCTTATTATTGATGTTTAGTTTTAGTCATTTTTTTATTATCAATTATGGCATTGTTGGCGTTGTGATGGCACACACATTGACTTATTTCATTTATCTTATTGTATTGCTTTTGTATTTTCGCAAGAGTTTATTTTAATAAAAAAGGATGCCGTGACAGCATCCTTTTTATGATTCAAGTAATTATTCCTATTGTTATAGCGCCATAATAATAAACTCACTTCTTCTATTAGCTTGGTGCTCTTCTTCAGAACATTTCACGCCATCGGCACATTTGTTTACGAGTTGTGTTTCACCGTAACCTTTACCAGTAAGTCGATTTTCTTCTACACCATTTTTCACGAGCCATGCCATAGTCGATTTGGCTCTACGATCGGATAGTTTTTCATTGTATTTGAAAGTTTGACGGCTATCGGTATGAGAGCGAACATCGATTTTCATGGTTGGATATTGCTTCATCACGTCAAGGATTTTCTCCAATTCTAAAGCAGCATCTGGACGGATATTCCATTTATCTAAGTCGAAGTAGATGATTTTAATTCCAAATGCTTTAGCCAAGTCATCACCCACAGTCACTGGTTTGACGGTTTTCTCTAACTGAATAGGAAGATCTGTTTTTCCGGTTGTTTTGGCAATGGTGATTTTTTGTTCTTTGGTATCGTATTTTTCTTTTTCAGCTCTGACATAGTATGTTTTTCCGCATTCTACCGATTTGAATTTGTAGAAACCTTTGTCATCTGAGGTCACTTCTTCAAGTTTGTTGAATTTCTCATCAAACAAAGTCACTTTAGTATTAGGAAGAATTTCACCAGTTTCTAAATCCGTTACGATTCCAGATAATTCTTGCTCACAGATGAGTTTTCTTGTTTCTAGGAATTTGTAAATATCGTCGTATCCTTGACCACCATCACGGTTAGAGGATAAGAAACCTTTTCTGGTTTTGGTATCGATGAGATACGCGAAATCATCTTTAGGAGAATTGGCAGGTGCTCCGATATTCATTGGATCTTGAAACGAACCATCAGGATTCATTCTAGCCATGAAGATATCTAATCCACCCAAACCAGGATGTCCATCAGTGGCAAAGTATAATTCATTTTCATCGGTAACTAAAGGGAAAGTTTCTCTTCCTTCGGTGTTGATGTTGGCACCTAAATTCACAGGCGTTCCAAAAGAACCGTCACCATTAATGCTTACTTTCCACAAATCAGATTGGCCTTTAGTTCCTGGCATGTCTGAGGCGAAGAATAGCGTTTTTTCATCTGGACTGAGCATCGGATGTGCTACGCTGTAACTATCACTATTGAAAGGCAGTTCGGTTGTATTTTGCCAACGTCCATCAATTAGAGTGGCTTTGTATATTTTAAGTAAAGTTACTTTGTTGGCATCTTTACCTTTGGTTCCGTTATTGAAATTGTTTCTAGTAAAGTACATACTGTTTCCGTCTTTGGTGAAAACAGGCGTTGCTTCATGAAACTTAGAATTGATGTTTTTCGCAAACTTTTCAGGGGCAGCCAATGTGCCCTCTGGAGTAGGATCAGAGGAGTACATATTGGTAAAGTACTGATTGGTCCATTTGTGTTTTTTCTGTGCAAAACTACCAGTATCACGCGATGAAGTAAATATCAATTTAGTTCCCGAGAAGGCACTTCCGTAATCAGAATATTGTGAATTAATACCCGCATCTTCGATGTTGTATCTACCCGAATTGGCCTTAATTTCATCCATATAATTCTGTTTGTCTTTGAATATTTTACCACGCAAATCCTCAGTAGCACTTTTATTAAATTGCGTCATCATCTCGTCAGATTTTTTATAATCTCCAACGGCTTTAAGACATTGCGCATAACGATAGTAGTACTCAGGTTGCAGCTCGGTGTTCATGGCAAATAACTCCCCATACCATTTTGCAGCTTTGTCTAGCTCGGCATTAAAATAGTAGGCATTGGCTATCTTCTGAAACATATCGGCTGATTTATAACCTTTGTTGGCAATACGTTCGTAGGTTTTAGTGGCATCGATATAGGCAAACTTGTCGTATTGCTTATCTGCTTTTTTCACGCCTCTGCTTTGAGCATAACTATTTAAAGCCAAAACACTCAAAAATGTGATATAAATTATTGCTTTATTTTTCATGATGTTTTAGATTTAGAAGAATCGAGGTGAAGTGATTTTGTTATAGTTATTGAATAATTCAAAACGTAAGAATATCTCATGCGATCCAGAGTTGTATTTTCTAAGACGTGTGGTTTCCATATCGTAACCGTATCCGATGTATAGACCGTCGGTAACTTGAAAACCAGCCAGTGCACTCACGGCAGCATCCCAACGATAGGCGGCACCTACGACGAATTTTTCGAAGAACATAAAGTTGGCAGACACGTCTACTTGCAGAGGAGAACCTGTAACCACTTTGGTTAACAAGGCAGGTTTGAATTTGATATCTGGACTCAAATCAAATACATGACCAGCAATCAGATAGTAGTTGATTCTCTCTTTGAAAATGGCTACATTATCACTGTCATAACGATTGGTTTGAACAAAATTCGGTACAGATACACCCACGTAGGACTTATCGGAATGCAAATACACACCAGCACCCACATTAGGAGAGAATTTACTGTAGTTCACTAACGACGGGTCAATGGCTTGTTCTGGGTTTAGCTGAGAAGCATCCAGATTAAAGAAGTTCCCAGTGGCTTTTACTCCGAAGGATAGTTTATAGGATTCAGAAGCCTGAACAGTATAAGAAACATCAGCAGAGATTGTATTCTCCACCGTTGGACCAATTCTATCATTGATAAAAGAAAGACCAACACCGATATTACTCTCACCAATAGGTGTGTTCAATGACAGGGCATTGGTAACTGGAGCACCTTCTAAACCAACCCATTGGGTACGGTGTAGACCAAATATACTCATCACACCTCTCGATCCTGCATAAGCTGGATTGACATTGATCGTATTGTACATATACTGGGTGAATTGTGCATCTTGCTGCGCAAAACTCGCCGAGGCTGTCAAGATCAAAACGAAAATTAATACTCTTGTTTTCATTAGTTTCTAGTTTTTTTACCTGAGGGCTAGCAACCCTCAGGTGTTAGATTTGAGTTTGGTTTATTGGTTTAGGAATAAGTACCCTTCTTTATGTTTAGCTTCACCTTCCTTAGTGGTATAATTCAGAATATAGAAGTAGGTTCCTGTAGGCAATTGTGCTCCTTTATCAACGGTTACTCTACCTTCTGATTTTCCTTTGAAGGCACGAGCATCGTTATCATATTGACTAGTTTCATATACGAGTATACCCCATCTGTTATAGATTTCAACAGTATTGGTTGGGAAACAAGTAAGTTGATCTAATTGCTCAATAACAAAGACTTCATTTACATTATCTCCATTTGGAGAAAAAGCATTGTGTACGAGTGGCTCTGTACATTCAGTAAGTACAGCACAGTCATCATCAACAGTCATATTGAGATCAACTTTTATGGCACAACCGCCATTGTCAATTGCTCGATAATTGAATAAATAGGTTCCAACCTCTATCAGGTAAGGACTGAAGTCTGAACCAACTAGACCACCATTTGCACTTGCATTATCTGTCGACCAACTTCCTGTTAGAGGAGTTCCAGTTGGTAAATAGGTATTAAGATCAAAGATAACTTCATCATCATTGTTACAGTTTGCGGCCGCACTGTCAACTACTATTGTAGGATTTGAAGGTTGTTCATCTATTACAACGTCAGCAGAAGCTAATGAAGTACATCCAGCACTATTAGTAACCGTGTAGTTATAAGTACCTGGTGCTAAGTTAGCGATGGTAAAGGTTGCGGTACTTCCAGCAATATTTCCAGGATTAATAGTCCAAGAACCAGAAGGTAAATCGCTTAATACCACCGAACCAGTAGCTACTGTACATGTAGGTCCAGTAACAGTTCCTAGCAATGGAGCAGTAGGAGTAGCTTGTTGTGCATCAATGATTACCGAAGTAGAAGCCAAAGACGTACATCCACTGCTGTTTGTAACTGTAAAATTATAGGTACCAGCGCTTAAACCTGAAATTGTAGTCGAAGAAGATGTACCAGAGATATTTCCAGGGTTAATATTCCAGTTTCCAGTTGGTAGACCTGTTAATTCAACTGAACCGGTAGCAACCGCACATGTCGGTTGCGTAACTGCTCCAATAATAACAATTGAAGGCGTTTGTGGCTGTGAATTAATTGTGACTGCAATCGACGGTCCGGAGGTACATCCGTTTGAAGAAGCCGTAATCGTATAGGTTCCAGCCGGTGCAGTTACAACTCCAGTAGTAGAAATGCTTACATTAGTTGAAGGACTGATGCTGTATGTATTATTCAGATCTAAATTAGTAATTGTAAAATTACCTGTTGCTACTGTACAAGTTGGATTCGTCACTGCACTAGTTAAAGGAACAGCAACTGCAGGTTTTATTGTAAGTGTAACTGAAGTTCTAGATAAGCTAGCACAGATGTTCCCATTTACTGCTTGCGCATAATAGGTTACTGAACCAACCGTATTTAATGTTGGACTAGTTACAATACTTCCACCATTAGCCGCATCATACCAAACTACAGTTGATCCAGCAGGAACAGTCGCAGTTGCAGTCAATGTTTGTAATGGAGAAGCCTCACACTCTGTTTGATCTCCACCAGTTATTGGTGCTGCAGGTGCAGCATTGATTGTTAAAGTAACAGCAGTTCTAGATAAACTTGAGCAGTTTTCAATATTCAACGCTTGCGCATAATAAGTTACAGAACCAACTGTATTTAGAGTTGGGCTAGTTACGATACTTCCTCCAGTTGCAGCGTCGTACCAAACTACAGTTTGTCCAGTTGGAACAGTTGCAGTTGCGGTCAATGTTTGTAATGGAGAAGCCTCACACTCAGTTTGGTTTCCACCAGTTACAGGTGCTACAGGCGCCGCATTGATTGTCAAAGTTACAGGAGTTCTAGACAAACTTGAACAGTTGTTTGCGTTAACCGCTTGAGCGTAATAAGTTATAGAACCAACAGCATTTAAAGTTGGAGCAGTAACCAATGCATTTCCACCAGTCGCCGCATCGTACCAAACTACAGTTGATCCAGTAGGAACAGTCGCAGTTGCAGTCAAT
>CANHEA010000036.1 GCA_947459635.1 Flavobacteriaceae bacterium
AATCGACCACTCTGCCATTTCTCCAATAAGTCGTGCACTAATTGCTTAATGCGGTTGCAAATATAACAACCTTTTTCTGTTTTGCAAATACATTTGAAATAAAAAGAAGTGTGAATGTTTTGTTCATTTTTGGTGACTTTTAAGGTTGATAAATCTATTAAATTGTGTTCTTTAAAACAAGATGTTCAATAGGTGAACACCTTATTTTACTGGTTGTTCAGCGGTTTTCGGTGACCTATTTCGAAAAACAGCAATAGGTCCCTAAATAGGTCACTGAAATAATACGATTTAATGTACTTTTTTGGTATAGCCACCAAAGAAAAAACGCCGTAAAACATAGGTTTTACAGCGTTTTGTTGAGATTTGTAAATCTCTAAGCGGAGAAAGAGGGATTCGAACCCCCGGACCTGTAACAGTCAACAGTTTTCAAGACTGCCGCAATCGACCACTCTGCCATTTCTCCAATAAGTCGTGCACTAATTGCTTAATGCGGTTGCAAATATAACAACCTTTTTCTGTTTTGCAAATACATTTGAAATAAAAAGAAGGTTATTTTATGTATCAAATTTCAATTGTTTAATTTCGTGCTACTTAAATACCCAATGATAGTACTTAGTAAGTTACATAATCGGTAATCTCCAAGCCATAACCAATCATTCCGACACGTTTGGTTTGTTCTGCATTCGAAACCAACCGGATTTTTGAAATATCAATATCGTGCAAAATTTGTGCACCAATACCAAAATCTTTGGTGTCCATTTTAATCTGCGGTGCTTTAAATACACCTTTCGTTTGCAGAGTTTTCAACTCAACAATTCGGTGTAGCAGGTTGGACGTCTGCATTTCTTGATTGATAAACAAAATCGCACCTTTCCCTTCATCATGCAACAATTGAAACATATCATCTAGTTTTTTATCGGCATTGTTAGTCAAGGTACCTAAGATGTCATTATTGACTAAAGTCGAATTGATTCTGGTTAAGATGGGTTCTCCAATATTCCACGTGCCTTTTGTTAATGCAATATGCACTTGTTTATTGGTGGTTTGTTCGTACGCTCGTAGTCGGAATTTTCCAAATCTTGTTTCGACGTCAAAGTCTTCTTTTTTGACAATCAAACTATCATGTTGCATGCGGTAGGCAACGAGATCTTCGATAGAAACTAGTTTCAA
Organism: Flavobacteriaceae bacterium; assembly: GCA_947459635.1. Taxonomy (GTDB): domain Bacteria; phylum Bacteroidota; class Bacteroidia; order Flavobacteriales; family Flavobacteriaceae; genus Flavobacterium. The sequence continues at coordinate 1,171 of CANHEA010000036.1, forward strand.
GTTGAATTTCTTAGCCACGTCCACCAATTGCGGTAGTCGTGCCATAGTGCCGTCTTCGTTCATGATTTCGACAATAAGTCCAGCTGATTTGTAACCTGCTAATCGTGCAAAATCAATCGCAGCTTCTGTATGCCCTGTTCGTCGCAAGACGCCGCCTTGTTTGGCAATTAGTGGGAAAATATGTCCAGGTCGCGCCAAATCATGCGGTTTGGTATTTGGATTTGTAAGTGCTAGTACCGTTTTTGCTCTGTCTGAAGCTGAAATTCCTGTTGTTACCCCATTGCCACGTAAATCTACAGAAACCGTAAATGCGGTTTCCATTGGATCTGTATTGTTATTGACCATGGCGTGTAAACCCAATTCTTTACAACGATTCTCTGTCAAGGGAACGCAAATTAGACCTCGACCATGCGTTGCCATAAAATTGATCATTTCAGGAGTCACCATTTCTGCGGCAGCAAGGAAGTCACCTTCATTTTCTCGATCTTCATCGTCTACTACGATAATTACCTTTCCTTGGCGAATGTCTTCAATCGCCTCTTCAATGGTATTCAGTTTTATAATGTCTAGTTCCATAAGATTAATCGTTGCTTGACGGAAATATTTTTTTGAAGAACTTTTGAATTGGCGTCAAAATCAAATCCATATTGACCAAGCCAATATCATTTGTAGCTCTGTAGGTCAATAAAATGGCTAAAGGCAATAAGATCATTGTTGATAGCCAACAACCCATAAATGGTGTTATTTCATTTTCTTGCGCTACTTTTTTTCCAAAGGTATTGACAAAGTGGAAGATGATGAATATCGTCACGGCGAAAACGATGGGCAATCCCAGTCCACCTTTTCTTATAATAGCTCCTAATGGTGCTCCAATAAAAAACATGAGGAGGCATGAAAATGCAATGACAAATTTGTCATATAAGGCAATCCAATGCTCGTTGATGGTCTCTATCTTATCATTTAATTCCGCTTTATAACTGTCTATGGAAAAGTTGTTATTGGTGCAATAATTGGAAGCTATGTTCAGAATATTTGCTCTATCGACACTCGGAAATTTTGATAGTATTTCAGGAGTAATTTTGATATCCACGGCTGTTTTCGTGGGAAATGACATGCCTACCTTTTGCATAATATTATCCGAAATGGAAACTACTTCTTTATTGTAGTTGATTTTCAATGAGTCAATAGTATACAGCAGTTCATTCATCGTGAGCATCTTATCTGTATTCTTGATTTTGAAATCATCTTCTGAAGTCGTATTTATTTTCGTCAAATCGATATTGATGACATATCGCTTAAAAGCGCTTTTTGCAAAGGGGAGTTTCTTACGGTCTTCGTATTTTTGAGGAACAATATCTTCGTAGTAATAGCCGTCATGTAAGACAAGTTGCAATACACTCGACTTTTCGCTACTAATTAATACACCAGTTTTGGCTTTGATAACATTTTTGCTGCCGTCGAAACCATTCGTTTTCTTATGAATCGTAACTCCAGATAGGAAATTGCCATTTTCGCCAGACTTTTTATCGACTTTGATAGTATAACTTCCAACTTCGCTAAATTGCCCTTCTGCAATCGCCATGGCTGGTTTCATTTGTGCAATTTCTTTTCTGAAATTAATGAATTTATACTCGGCATAGGGGATGACATTATTGGCAAAAAAGAATGCTGCACCACTTAAGAATAGGATAAAAACGGTTAAGCCGCGCATGATTCTTTGCAAGGAGATACCTGCTGATTTCATCGCCGCAAATTCATAATTTTCTGCCAGATCCCCGAAAGTCATGATAGACGCCAATAGCACTGATAGTGGCAATACTAAAGGAACAAGACTTGGCATTTTAAAAAGTAAAAACTTAACAATGAGAATTAGATCTAAGTCTTTACCTGCTAATTCAGAGATAAAAAGCCAAACTGTTTGAAGAATAAATATTAATAGCAGTATAACAAATACAGTCGTAAATGTTGTGATAAAGGACTTAAGAATGTATCTATCGAGGATTTTCACTTACAATTAATCTAACTTATTGATGTAGTATTTTGGGTATTTACTTGCGTCAAAGGTAAATTGATTTTTTGATAATGGCTGGTTGATTTTAAAAGAATTAACGGTGAGTGTAGTTTTACTCCCATTCTTGCCAACTTCTATCAAATTGTAAATGTTTTTGGTTTGGGTATCAATGCCTAAAAGAATTTCTTTTCGTTGATCTTTGCTGCTAGTCGGGACTAATTTGACATACTGAATTTGACGTCCTTTGACATTCTGACTAATATCCCAAGTGTATTTGTATCCTGTATTGTAAAACGTCAGCATCTTGGATGGCGTAATGGCAGCATCATCTTTTTCATCCAATTTTGAAATCGAGACTTCTTCATCTTCGGGATTGATCGTGTAGATTTTTTTTCCATCGAAAATTTTAGTAACGCCCATCAAGTTTAATACATACTGATTGCCTTTCATGGTCACATTGCCTTTGCTTTCTTGATTGATATTTTCTTTGGCATTGTTTAACGCATACTTGAAGTCAATCACAATATTGTTGTAGGTTTTTACTTTGGCAGTGACTTGGTCTAATAAATCTTTGGCTTTTTTATCTTGTGCTGTAGCAGCGAAATTGATGAAGAGTAGGAATGCAATCAGGGCAATCTTTTTCATGTTAGAGGTTATTTTGTTCATTATTGAAAAACTGATCCAAAGCGCTCAAATCGGTTATCGTAACATTTCTCGCCTTACTTCCTTCAAAAGGCCCCACAATTCCAGCCGCTTCTAATTGGTCAATTAATCTGCCTGCTCTGTTGTATCCTAATTTTAATTTTCTCTGAAGTAAAGAAGCCGAACCTTGTTGCGCCGTAACGATAATTTCAGCTGCTTCGCGAAAGAGTGAATCCCTTTCAGAAATGTCCATATCAAGAGTGGTGCCACTTTCCTCACCAATAAACTCAGGAAGCAAATAGGCATCTGGATACGCTTTTTGCGCACCAATAAATTCTGTGATTTTTTCTACTTCTGGCGTATCTACAAAGGCACATTGCACCCGAACCAAATCATTTCCATTGGTATATAACATATCTCCACGTCCAATCAATTGGTCAGCTCCTTGGGTGTCTAAGATCGTTCTAGAATCTATCTTAGAAGTTACGCGAAACGCAATTCTTGCGGGGAAATTGGCTTTGATGATACCCGTAATTACATTGACGGACGGACGTTGTGTCGCGATAATCAAGTGAATACCAATCGCACGCGCCAACTGCGCCAAACGAGCAATAGGCGTTTCCACTTCTTTTCCAGCGGTCATAATCAAATCGGCAAACTCATCGACAACCAAAACAATATAAGGTAGAAAGCGATGTCCATTTTCTGGATTTAACTTACGGCCTTTAAACTTCTCGTTATACTCTTTGATGTTTCGCACCATCGCGTCTTTCAACAATGAATAACGGTTGTCCATTTCGACGCACAGTGAGTTCAAGGTGTTGATTACTTTGGTGTTGTCGGTGATAATCGCATCTCCAGAATCGGGAAGTTTCGCTAAATAATGGCGTTCAATTTTGTTGAATAAAGTCAATTCGACCTTCTTCGGATCGACCAAAACAAACTTCACTTCAGCTGGATGTTTCTTGTACAAAAGAGAAGTCAAAACTGCATTCAATCCAACCGATTTTCCTTGTCCAGTGGCACCAGCCATCAATAAGTGTGGCATTTTGGCCAAATCGACGACAAAGGTTTCGTTTGAAATGGTTTTTCCCAAAGCAATCGGCAATTCCATTTCCGCTTCTTGGAACTTGGCGGAACCGATGACACTTTTCATCGAAACCATAGTTGGATTCTTATTCGGAACCTCAATTCCAATCGTTCCTTTTCCTGGAATAGGAGCGATGATACGAATTCCTAATGCCGAAAGTGATAAGGCAATATCATCTTCCAAGCTTTTGATTTTTGAAATACGAATTCCCGCTTCAGGCACAATTTCATACAAAGTTACCGACGGTCCGACGGTTGCTTTGATTTGCGCAATTTCAATCTTATAGTTTCGAAGCGTTTCAACAATATTGTTTTTGTTTTCTTCTAGTTCCGCCTGATTGATGGTAATTCCGCCACCAGCGTACTCTTTCAGCAAATCTAGGGTTGGGAATTTATAATTGGACAATTCTAATGTTGGATCGAACAAACCAAAATCGGCAACCAATCTGGAGGCTAAATTCTCTTCAATGGTGGCTTCTTCAGGCGCCTTTTCGATGACAAAAGTGTCGTCGTTGGTTGCAATGATTTCTGGGGCAGGAGGCGTGTAAGTCGGCGTCACTTTTGCGATTGGCTCCAATTGAATTTCAGACGGATTCGAAATGGTAGGCTTTAGCGTTTCCTTATTGATTTCAAATTGGCTAGACGTTTTTAGTTCCGGTTCTTCCTCGATTTCTTCTTCTAGTTCCTCTTCTTCTTTTACTGCAAATTCCTCTAAATTATAAGTGCTGTCGGTAGTAGGTACTTTTATTGATGCTAAATCATCCGACAGTTCTTTTTTGTTCCGTTCAAAGAAGGATTTGATGGTATCTGGTGAAATTTTGATTTTGAATATGAGATAAATTGTAATCCCTAGAATGAGGATTAACAAGGTTCCGATTCTACCAATGTAATCTTGTGAAAATAAATTCATTTCATAGCCAATGGTACCGCCTAATTCCGGTAAAGTGTTGGCAAAAAATCCGAATAAGATGGAGAGCAAAACGATGGCGAACAAGTCCCAAAACCAGATGCTTTTTAGTTTTTTCAACGAAATGTCTAACGCTAGAAAGGAACCGGTAAGGAAGAATAATTTGACAAATAAAAAGGAAGCAGCGCCGAATCCCTTGTAAATAAAGAAATCAGCGAGAATGGCACCAAACTTACCTAACCAGTTTTTTGATTTTTCTCCACGATCCGCTAACAATTGCAAAGTGCTTTGGTCTTCATGACCATAAATGAAAAAGGAAATAAACGCCACCAGCAAGGCAATGGAGAACAATACAAAGAGACTTCCAATAAAAAGTTTGTGTTGGCGTGTCAACTTCCAAAACTTCTTGTTTTCCGCTGCATTTTCAGCGTTGTTTTCGGTGGTGTCTTTTTTGTTCGATTTTGCCATTGAAAATTATTTCTTTGAAAATGTTGAATTATAGAAATTTAGGAACATAGATAATCAATATCATTGCAATCGCGGTCATGGCAGCAAAAAATACAGAACCAGCGGCGATATCCTTGATAAAACCAATTTTTTCGTGGTAATTGGGGTGAATAAAATCAGCTATTTTCTCGACAGCTGTATTCAATCCTTCAATGCTCAATACCAAGCCTAGAGCTAATATTTGAAATAACCATTCTGTCGTCGAAATCTGAAAATAAAAGCCTGCTATCATCAGTAAAACGCCTACAGAAGATTGCACCATGATGCTGTGTTCTGTCGTAATCAATTTGATTGCGCCTTTTAAGGCAAAGCCCATACTTTTTAATCTTCCGGTAACAAAGGTGTTGTCTTTTTGAAATTCCATTGGTAAGCGTTTATAGTACTGCTAAAGCATTTTCATAATTGGGTTCGGTAGCGATTTCTGGAACTTGTTCTGTGTAAATAATCGTTCCTGTTTCATCTATAATTATTACGACGCGCGAATGCAAACCGCCAAAGATGCCTTCGGTAATTTCTAATCCGTAGTCTTTTCCGAATTGGCCTGTTTTGAAATCGGAAAGATTGATAACGTTTTCTATACCTTCTGAGGCGCAAAATCGACTTTGAGCAAACGGCAAATCTCTTGAAATACACAAAACCTTAGTATTTTCAAGGCCGCTGGCCATTTGATTGAACCTGCGCACTGAAGCCGAACAAACGCCTGTTTCAACGCTAGGAAAAATGTTAAGGACCAATTTAGTTCCTGCAAAATCTTGTAAAGTGCTTTCGGATAATTTGCTGTTGACCAAGCTAAATCCTGGTGCTTTTGTTCCTACTTTTGGTATTTCACCTGAGGTATTTATAGGGTTTCCGTCTAAGGTAATTAAGGCCATGGTTTGGGTTTTTTATACGAGCCCAAAAGTATGAAATTATTTCGATAATCACTTTCTGATTTTTTAACATCTTTTGTTTGGTTTGTAGTATTATTATATCGTAATATTGCAATATAAAAATATATAAATTATGGGCGCTTCTAAATCCGCTTCTTTTTCTGAGAAACACAACGAATTGGCGAGTTTGTTTAAGGCTTTATCGCATCCGGCAAGAATTGCCATTGTCGAGTATTTGTTGTCGGTTGACACTTGCATTTGCGGCGACATTGTCAACGAATTGCCTTTGGCGCAACCCACGATTTCACAACATTTGAAGGAACTCAAAAACGCCAATATCATCAAAGGTAGCATCGAAGGAACGGCGATTTGCTATTGCATCAATTCTGAAACGATGGTTAAGATAGAAAGCTATTTTTCGCTGATTTCTACAACGTTAAAAAGTAAATGTTGTTAACGAAAGTCGTTAATAAGGCAACAAATTAAATTGTACAAAATGAAATTATCTCAATTCAAATCACAGCTAGCACAAGTTGAAAATCTCGAATTTGTGCTTCAAAACGGAACTAAAATTCCTGCTCATTTTCACATTACCGAAGTGGGCATGACCACCAAACAATTTACCGATTGTGGGAATACGTTTAGAATACAAAAAACTGCTACCTTTCAACTTTGGACGTCGGTTGATTTTTACCATCGCTTGGAACCGAAAAAGGTTTTGAAAATCATTGAATCTACCGAACCTATGTTTGCGGGAGAAGATTTAGACATTGAAATTGAATACCAACAAGAAACTGTCGGAAAATTTGGTTTGGATTTTCAAAACCAACAATTTGTCTTGACTAACACCCAAACGGATTGCTTGGCGAAAGATAATTGTGGCATTCCAGCGAAAGTCAAAGTTTCTCTTAATCAACTTCAAGAAACTGCTGCATCTTGCTGTGGTTCTGAAGGTAATTGTTGCTAAAGATGAGTCAAAAAGAACACTGGGAAAACGTTTTTGCTACGAAGCAAGAAACAGAAGTGAGTTGGTATCAAAAATCACCTAAGACTTCTTTGGATGTTATTTCAAAATTGAAACTTTCAAAAGATGCTAAAATCATCGACATTGGTGGCGGCGATAGCTATTTGGTAGATGCGCTGTTAGCGTTAGGTTACACCAACATCACCTTGTTGGATATTTCCGCTAACGCAATCGACCGTATTAAGAATAGGCTAGGAGATAAGGCGCATCAGGTGACGTTTATCGTTTCTGATATACTCGATTTCAATCCGATGGAAACCTACGATTTTTGGCATGACCGCGCGTCGTTTCATTTTCAAACTGACGACAACCAGATTGCAAGATACGCCACTATTGTGGCTAGCGCCGTAGCAAAAAATGGGCATATGGTTATTGGGACTTTCTCAGCAAATGGACCAAAGAAATGCAGTGGTTTAGACATTACGCAGTATAGCGAGGCCAAAATGAATGCGGTTTTTGAAAACCATTTTGACTTGGTGAATTGTTTTGTTGAAGACCATGTCACGCCATTTGATACGGTTCAGAATTTTATTTTTTGTGATTTTGTAAAGAAGTAAATTATGTTTTCAAAATTAAAATCGACGGTCAAGGAAATTGCCAAAAATACGGTGTCGCCCGAAAGACAAGCTGTTTTGCAACCATTGATTGATTATATACAATTGAAAGTAAACGAGGAAGAATACATTCGATTGAACTTTATCTGCACACACAATTCCAGAAGGAGTCACTTGTCGCAAATTTGGGCGCAAGCGATGGCGTTTCATTTCAGAATTCCTAATGTGTACTGCTACTCGGGCGGAACGGAAGCTACTGCCATGTTTCCGAAAGTGGCAGAAACGTTGCAAAAGCAAGGTTTTGAAATTCAGAAATTGCGTGAACAAAGCAATCCAGCGTACGTCGTAAAGTATTCCGATAATGAAGTGCCGTTGATTTGTTTCTCCAAGAAATTTGACGATCCTTTTAATCCAACGGCGGCGTTTGCCGCGATTATGACTTGTTCGTCTGCAGACGAAGCTTGTCCTTTCATTGCTGGCGCAGAACAGCGAATTCCTGTTCGTTATGAAGACCCAAAAGCGTTTGACGGAACGGAATTGATGAATGCCAAATATGCGGAGCGCAGTTTTGAAATTGCTACTGAGATGTATTTTGTGTTTTCTAAAATAAAAGCATGAAAAAAAGACTCTCCTTCCTTGATCGCTTTCTGACGCTTTGGATATTTTTGGCCATGTTACTCGGTGTTGGAATAGGCTATTTCGTTCCCAATTCTGCTCAATTTATCAACTCATTTTCCTCCGGAACAACGAATATTCCTTTGGCGATTGGTTTAATATTGATGATGTATCCGCCCTTGACAAAAATTGATTTTTCGAAGATTCCCAAAATGTTCGAGCAACCGAAATTATTGACCGCGTCTTTTTTGATTACTTGGATTGTTGGGCCATTTTTGATGTTTTTGCTGTCGACAATTTTCTTGAAGGATTATCCAGAATACATGACCGGTTTGATTATCATTGGCATTGCGCCTTGCATTGCGATGGTGATTGTTTGGAATGAATTGGCGGAAGGCAATCGCGAATTGACCGCAGGACTGATTGGAATTAACAGCTTGTTGCAAGTTTTTTTCTTTAGTTCCTATGCTTATTTCTATTTGAAAGTCATGCTGCCCTTATTCGGCATCAAAGGCTTGGAACTGAATATAACGATAGTTGAAATTGCACAAACTGTTGGCATTTATCTCGGGATTCCTTTTGTTTTAGCGGTGATGAGCCGTTTTATGATTCGGGAATTTATTGGTAAAAAATGGTTCAATCAAAAATTTCTTCCGTTTGTTTCTCCGATTACTTTGATGGCTTTGCTTTTTACCGTCGTCGTGATGTTTAGTTTGAAAGGCGCCATGATTGTCGATTTGCCTTTGGATGTGATTCGAATTGCGATTCCGCTGGTGATTTATTTTGCGCTGATGTTCTTCTTGATGTTTTTCGTATCGAAGAAAATTGGTGCGAATTATCGCGATACGGTTGCCTTATCCTTTACCGCAGCCGGAAACAACTTCGAGCTCGCGATTGCGGTTTCGATTGGTGTTTTTGGAATCAATAGTGGGCAAGCCTTTGCGGGTGTTATTGGTCCGTTGGTGGAAGTTCCCGCGTTGATTATATTGGTGAATGTGGCTTTTTGGTTGAAGAAGAAATACTTTTTGTAACAGATTTCTCCATTTTGGTCAAGTTCGCGTGAGGGCGGAGGCGAAAATGACGCAGGTGCTTTTTGTATTTTTTGTAGGCGAAAAAGAGCGACCCAGAAGCTCCTTTGGCGACCAACAAAAAAACGAAAAGCGTCAAGGAATTGCAGCTGCAGACCGACGGCATGGAATGGCAGGAGTGAGCAAATGCCGGCACGCCCAAATAAAAAAGGTGGACTGTTTCTATGTCCACCTTTGCTATAAACAAAATAATTCTTTGGGTTATATTTTATTCAATTTTTCAACCACATAGAAACATAGTCTTGTTGAAAATGATAGTCATTTTATTTAGTATTTCAACGTCAGCGGTATTGTGAGAAATGCTGAGATCGTGTCGTAGCAATAAAACCATTTTGTATATTTGAGCCATATGAATCTGATTAGTCAAAATATTGAATCTATTAATGCGCTTTGTAAGTCTCACAAAGTTAAGAGCTTGTATGTCTTTGGTTCTGTGTTGACAGACGAATTCAATGACCAAAGTGATTTAGATTTTATTGTCAATTTTGGTGATGTCCAATTGCTAGATTACGCTGATAACTATTTTGACTTAAAGTTTTCGCTCGAAGATACTTTTAAAAGATCTGTCGACTTATTAGAGCAAAAAGCCATAAAGAATCCATTCTTCAAAAAAGCTGTTGAAAAAAATATGCAATTGATTTATGGATAATTATATTTTCGCATGGCTTTTCGACATTAAGACTTCAATTGAGGAAATTGAAAGTTACTTTCCAAACGGAAAAGTTTTCCAGTTTTATCATGAGGACATAAAAACTAAACGCGCTGTCGAAAGAAATATTGAAATCATCGGCGAGGCGATGAGCAGAATTTTGAAGCTTGAGCCAGAAATCAAAATTTCTAATTCTCGAAAAATTGTTGACGCTCGAAACAAAATAATTCATGGCTATGACGAAATTTCTGATGACGTAATTTGGGGAATTGTAGTTAATAATCTTCCTATTTTAAAAGATGAAGTAGAAGATCTTTTGCCAGACTAGCACTTCTAAGAGCAGTCAAAAGCCATCGCTTGCATTTGGTTTGGGGTTGCTTTTTTACGACGTTCGTTTTTTTCCAATTGTAAGAACTAAGTTCGATATTGGTGACTTTTGTCCAAGTTGCATCAAAATAAAAAAGGTGGACTGTTTCTATGTCCACCTTTGCTATAAACAAAATAATTTTTTGGGTTAACTTTAATTCAATTTTTCAACCACATAGAAACATAGTCTTGTTGAAAATGATTTAGGCGTTTTACTTGACATAGTAAAGTATAGCTATGTTTGGTATTAATTGGTATCTTCAATTTTTTCTATGCCTCTATGTGGTTTGGTTTTTTTTAATGATCTTTCATTAGGCTAGGTCAAAGCGATCTAAGTTCATGACTTTTGTCCAAGTTGCCACAAAATCCTTTACGAATTTCTCTTGCGAATCGCTGCAACCATACACTTCCGCCAAGGCTCTCAATTCTGAATTCGATCCGAAAATCAAATCAACACGTGTTCCTGTCCATTTTACTTGACCGGTTTTACGATCGCGACCTTCGAAGGTGTCTTGTGCGTCTGAAGCGGCTTTCCAAGAAGTTCCCAAATCAAGCAAGTTGACGAAGAAGTCGTTGGTAAGTGTTTCCGGACGGTGGGTGAAAACCCCGTGATTGGCGTGATCGAAGTTGGTGTTTAATACACGCAATCCGCCCACTAATACCGTCATTTCTGGTGGTGTAAGTGTCATGAGTTGCGCTTTATCGACCAACATTTCTTCGGCAGAAACCGAATATTTCTTCTTCATATAATTGCGGAAACCATCAGCCAACGGCTCTAATACTGCGAATGAATCGACGTCGGTTTGCTCTTGCGTTGCATCGGTGCGACCTGCAGTGAAAGGCACTGCGATTGTTTGTCCGGCATTCTTTGCCGCTTTTTCAATGCCAACGCCACCAGCCAAAACGATTAAGTCGGCTAATGAAAGGTGTTTTTCTCCTGCTGCGCTGTTGAAGTCTACTTGAATTCCTTTCAATGTTTCTAAGACTTTTGCCAATTGCGCTGGATTATTCGCTTCCCAATTATTTTGAGGAGCCAATTGAATTCGCGCACCATTAGCACCACCACGTTTGTCAGAACCACGAAAAGTTGATGCAGACGCCCAAGCGGTTGACACTAATTCACCCACTGATAAACCTGAATCTGCGATTTTAGTTTTTAAAGTCGCAATGTCGTTCTCGTTGATTGGTTTGTAGGAAGCGGTTGGAATTGGATCTTGCCAAATTAATTCTTCTGTCGGAACTTCAGGTCCTAAATAGCGGTTGATTGGACCCATATCACGGTGTGTTAATTTGAACCAAGCGCGTGCGAAGGCATCGGCAAATTCGTCAGGATTTTCGAAAAATCTTCTTGAAATTTTCTCGTAAGCTGGATCGAATCGCATGGCTAAATCCGCAGTTGTCATTACTGGATTATGTGTAATGGCTGGATTGTGTGCATCTGGAACCGTTCCGGCACCACCGTTATCTTTTGGTTTCCATTGGTGTGCACCAGCTGGACTTTTGGTCAATTCCCATTCGAAGCCAAAAAGGTTTTCGAAGTAGTTGTTGCTCCATTTTGTTGGTGTTGTTGTCCATGCACCTTCTAGTCCACTAGTAATCGTGTGTTCTCCTTTTCCTGAACCAAAGGAGTTTTTCCAACCCATACTTTGTTCTTCGATCGAAGCGCCTTCTGGTTCTGGACCCACATATTTATCTGGATCAGCAGCACCGTGCATTTTTCCGAAGGTATGTCCACCTGCGACAAGCGCTACCGTTTCTTCATCATTCATGGCCATACGACCGAAAGTTTCGCGAATATCGCGAGCAGAACCTAAGATATCTGGGTTTCCGTTTGGCCCTTGTGGATTCACGTAAATCAATCCCATTTGAACTGCAGCCAACGGATTTTCTAATTCACGATCGCCAGAATACCGTTGGTCATCTAACCACTTTCCTTCTGTTCCCCAGTAGATATCTTCTTCTGGTTCCCAAATATCTTCACGTCCGCCACCAAATCCGAAAGTTTGGAATCCCATTGATTCGAGCGCGCAGTTTCCTGCCAAGATCATCAAATCCGCCCAAGATATTTTTCTACCGTATTTCTGTTTGATTGGCCAAAGTAACAACCTCGCTTTGTCTAAGTTTCCGTTATCTGGCCAGCTGTTGAGTGGAGCAAATCGTTGTGCGCCTGCACCACCACCACCACGACCATCGGAAATTCTATAAGTTCCTGCGCTATGCCAAGCCATACGAATAAAGAAAGGACCATAGTGACCGTAATCCGCAGGCCACCAATCTTGTGAATTGGTCATGAGTGCTACGATGTCGTTTTTAACCGCGGCTAAATCCAAACTTTTGAAGGCTTCCGCATAATCGAAAGATTCGTCCATTGGATTAGACAGGTCGGCATGCTGACGAAGAATGTTTAATTTGAGTTGATTCGGCCACCAATCGGTATTTCTGCTACCAAATCCAGCCGTTTGTTTTACAATGTCGTTAGAAAACGGGCATTTGCCTTGACCGTTTCCGTTGTTGTAATGTTCCATATGATATTGCGTTTTAATTTGATTTTTAATGCTTGCTAAGGTACCGAAAAAGTTCTTTTTTTTAAATGAACTTTATCATATAAAATGATAATTTAACTCGTTGGATATATCTCTTTTTTATTTTCAACCACATAGAAACATAGATTAGAAAAATTATCAAGGCTTTTCACTTTAACATAGCAAATCATAGCTATGTGAAGCAGTAATTGGTCTCTACAAGTCTTTATTTTCTATGTTTCTATGTGGTTTTTGTATAATTGTGAATTTAGATTTACCTATCCCCAACTGGTTACCTTACTATTTATAATTTACTTTTAGCAGTGACAAATCTAAACGAACTTGATTGTTGTTTGAATAGCTTTTGATTATAATTTGCTATTTGTTTATTGTCTAAACTTATATCGCGCAATGCTGTTCAATATTTCAATTCCTTTTATATATTTGTTTGGCACTTAATTAAAATCTCATAACAACAATTTCTATGGCATTCATCGATTTATTCCGAAAAAAAACCGTTCAAGATATTTTAAAGCAAGTTGAAAAAAATGAAGCCGACGGTCACAATTCGCTCGGAAAGCATTTAACCACAAGAGATTTAACTGCTTTCGGAATCGCCGCTATTGTTGGTGCAGGAATTTTTAGCACGATTGGAAAAGCCAGTGCTGATGGTGGTCCAGCTGTGATTTTTCTATTTTTATTCACTGCTTTAGCTTGTGGTTTTGCCGCTTTTGCTTATGCAGAATTTGCTTCGATGGTTCCCGTTTCAGGAAGTGCTTACACGTATTCTTACGTCGCTTTTGGAGAAATCATCGCCTGGATAATTGGCTGGGCTTTGATTATGGAGTACGCCATTGGAAATATTACCGTCGCCATTTCTTGGTCGGATTATTTTACGGGTTTGCTCGGCACGATGAATATCCATTTGCCCGAGTATATTCAAATGGATTACTTGTCTGCGTCTAACGGATTTAAAGACGCCACCGCCTTGATGCAAGGTGGAAAAAGCTTTGAAAATTTGTCTGCCGGATTGCAAAGTGCGTACACCGCTTGGACAACAGCGCCCACGCTTGCAGGTTTTCATTTCGTGGCGGATTTACCAGCCTTGTTTATTATTATTTTGATTACGGCTTTGGTGTATCGCGGCATGAAAGAGTCTCGCAACGCCAGCAATTTGATGGTCGTCGTTAAATTGTGTATTATTCTTTTGGTGATTGCTGTGGGTGTATTTTATGTGGATACTGCCAACTGGCATCCGTTTGCACCGAATGGTGTGAGTGGTGTTTTGAAAGGCGTTTCTGCTGTATTCTTTGCCTATATTGGTTTTGATGCAATATCGACCACAGCCGAAGAGTGTAAAAATCCACAGCGAGATTTGCCACGTGGTATGATGTGGGCGATTATTATTTGTACGATTTTATATGTGGTCATTGCCTTGGTATTAACCGGAATGGTTAACTATTCTGAATTGAATGTGGGCGATCCGCTGGCTTTTGTTTTTAACAAATTGAACTTGAAGTGGATGTCCGGTATTATCGCGGTGAGCGCCGTAATAGCCATGGCGAGTGTGCTTTTGGTATTTCAAATGGGGCAACCTAGAATTTGGATGAGTATGAGTCGCGATGGATTGTTGCCCAAACGTTTTTCTAAAGTGCATCCTAAATTCAAAACACCATCCTATGCAACGATAGTCACTGGATTTGTGGTTGCGGTTCCTGCTTTATTTTTGAATCTGACGATGGTGACCGACTTGTGCAGCATCGGAACTTTATTTGCCTTTGTCTTGGTTTGTGCTGGGGTTTTGGTATTGCAAAACCAACCGAATATTCCACGAGGGAAATTTAAAACGCCATATATCAATTCGAAATATATTGTTCCCGTATTGTTGCTAGTTGGGATGACGTATGCCTTTCAATACAATACGAAAGCCACTATGGACTTCTTGACGAACGAAAAGCAAGTCAATTCGCCGGAGGATATTGTTACTTCATTAGATCAAGCACAAACTAAAATTGTATATGAGTATTTGATTTATAAAAATGAAAACGATGCGGTCAACAGTGATTTAGAAGCACTATTAAGCAAATACAACGAAAACGAAACCACCTATAAAACTGTAGTTGATTCGTTGCCTATCGACGAAAATTTAAAATACCAAAGCGGCTTCAATTTGTTTAAGCACAAGATTCCGATGTGGATTTTCCTGATTGTGTTATTGGGATTGACCGTTTGGGCGTACCGTCAGAATTTGTCATTGATTCCGTTACTCGGATTGGTTTCTTGCCTGTATATGATGGCGGAATTGAGCGTTTGGAACTGGATTTATTTTACGTGTTGGTTGTTGATAGGTTTGGTAATTTACTTCGGATTTAGTAGAAAGAATAGCAAGTTGAATAGGAGTGAAGCTTAAATTAGAGTAAAATCCTTTCAATCGTCCAATACAAAGCAATACAGGCGATGACGCCAGAAATAGGAAAGACAATTCTTTCTTTGTACCAACTTTTGTTAGCAAACCATTTGCTGATGGCGAAATAGGCGAGTAGAATGATGGTAATTTGTCCCAATTCGACGCCAAGATTAAAGGAGAGCAAGGACGAAATAAATTGCTCTTTTGAAATTCCAATGTCGTGTAACGCGGTGGCAAAACCCAATCCGTGAATTAATCCAAAAACAAAAATGACGGCTAAACGAAATGGATTGACTTTTTCGTTCAGAATATTCTCGATGGCCGTGAAGAGAATTGAAAATGCAATCAACGGTTCTACATAATCCGCATTTGGAATAATCAATCCAGCTGCTGCCAATCCCAATGAAATGCTATGGGCAACGATAAAAACAGAACATTGAATGATGACCGACTTCATTTTTGAATTGAGAAAAAACAGACTCAGAATAAACAATATGTGATCCCAACCTAGCGGGATTACATGCGTAAATCCTAATGAAATATATTGTCCTACATTTTCAAAAAAAGTCATGGATTTTATTCTTTAATCAACTTGATTGTAGCGGATTGATCATCGTTAATTCGCAGAAAATATAAGCCCTTGGCAAGATTTGAGAAATTCTGTTTTTCGATATTGTTTCCTCTAAATATACAGGCTCCAGCGCTATCAAACAGCGAATAACTTTGTTGTTTGTTTACAGAATCTACGTTGATGCAACTAGAAAATGGATTGGGATACACGCGATTTTCTTTTGTTGTTGAAGGAACTTGAACCGCCAATAAAGATGGATTTCCTCGAACGCAAATCACATCATTGACATTGGTTTTGACGTCATAGCTCGTAATGCCAAATTGGGTATTCCAAAACCAAGCTTTGGTCGTTTGGTTGGGTAAACTCGTTCCGCTCCAATAATTATGCACGCCTATCGTTGGAAAAAAAGTGGTGTTGGCGGATGGATTCGAAAGGCTTTCATCGTTGAGTGATTGCAATTCTTTGATGTTGGGTAAACGCCAATCTGTGGCAGTTCCTACGGATAAGCCTTCGGCATAAGTTAAAGCGTTCTCCCAAGTTTGCGCACTATTATTGGGTGTTTTTTGCCAAACGAGTTGCGTCAAGTTATCGGTAATCGTGCCGTCGCCATTGTCGGTAAAATGGTTGGCAAGGACGTTTGCTTTACTAATATCTCGAACTGCCCGAACATGGTATTTCTTGGTGCCACCAGCGCTGATGGTTTCTGATTTTGGTTTATTTCCGATGCCACCGCCTGCATTGGTGCACCAAACTTTGGTCGCATCGCCGACTTGAAAACTGTTGGTCCACCAATATTCTGCATCACTCGCCGTAAAATAGGTCGTGTTCATCGCAGGATTATTATTTTGGTGATTCAAAATGCTAAACGATTCTAATGGTGATGGTAATCGCCAATCGGAGTATCCTGCCAGCGTCATACTTTCGCAATACAATTGCGCATTTTCAATGGTCATTTCACCGCCATCGACTTGTTGCCACATGAGTCCAGTCACGTTGTCGGTGATTGTTCCGTTGTTGTTATTGGTGAATGAGGGTGTATTTATTACGTAGTCATTGTCTTCTCCAAATGTACTGGTGTAACTCCCATTTTGTCCCGTATCGGGAAGTAAATGAATTGTTTTGGTCACGCTTTGTGCCATGCAGATGGTGGATACAAACAACAGGAATATTTTTTTCATATTATTCAATCATAATTTTCTTGGAGATTTCAACGTCGGAAGTGCTAATTTTCAGTAGGTAAATACCAGAGGAAACATTTTCAAGATGAATGGTATCGACGTATTGATTAGTTGCGAATATTTCTTCTCCCAGCAAGTTATAGATACTTACTTTTTGAATTTGGCTTTGAATAGCAGCATCAGCAGCAATATGGAAGTCGTTCTTCGATGGATTTGGAAAAATCCTAATTTGGTTTTCCAGTGCCGAATGAGCGTTTACTGATAAGGCTTGCGGAACGGCCTTACGCACGATTACTTCATTATCTAGGATGACATTCGTGCTCCAAATAAACTGCGCATCATTTGCCGAATCATCGAAAATATTGGTAAAATTGGTGTATGCGGGTTTGTTATCGACTCCAATCGCGGCATTGGTGTACGTAGTTGCAGTTGGCCAAGCGCTGTCATCAAACGATGCGTTTTCCCAGCTTAGGGGTCTATCCCAATGCAATCCGTAATAATTGGTACCTGTTGTGCTATCAGTCGAATTGCAATTGGCTGAAAGTCGAAGTGTTCCATTTTCTGACGGGCAACTCAAGTCTTTAATTGGTGCAGTATAAAAAGTCTGCGCTTTCCAATCAGCCCCGGTTTTTGCAATAATGTTATTGTTGGCATCTTTGAAAACAGCGACTAGACCGCCATCGCCACAATGGTAGTTGAATCCGCCATTGGTTTCGCAACCAACACCCAATCGTTCTTCCCAATCGACCAAAAGCATGGCTATCGTGAATGGACGATTTACTTTGAACCGAACAATATTGGAATTGAACTGCGTAAATGGCACATTGTCTTTGCCGACAGGAACACCATTGATGTACATTTCAAAATAATTATCAGCAAAAATATAGGCAGTGATGATTTCTCCAGCAGGATCAATCGTCACAATGTCAGTTCCATTTAAGGCTGCAAGCGCCGCGGTGGCATTGGCATAGTTATGACCATTGCAGGCATTGTTCAAATCGGAGGCGAAGGGAAAACTGTTGTTCGTAAAATTAGTTTCTGCTGGAACGGTCCAAGTAGTTGCGTCTGATGCGGTTATGGTTCCAACCGCGGCGATTCTTCCTCCCGAACAGTTGTAAAGATTAGCCGTCGTAGTTGTTGCCAAACCTTGAGTAACCGATCCGGTACCGTTGTATTGTGCGTAGCTACTCGCTGAAAATAACAAAATAAGTAGAAATTTTTTCATTTATTTCACCATTAATTTCTTGGTTACCAGCGAATTCTTAAATTGGATTTTCACCAAATAGTTTCCCGCCGCTAAACTTTTAATGTCAATGGTTGGGGAAAATTCCATGGCTTTTAAAGTCAAATTTCCTTTCATATCATAAATCCCAATCTGTTGAACCTCACTTTCTAAATTTCGATTGCCAAGATTGATATTTAAGAAATCTGTCGCTGGATTCGGATAGATCGAAATGTTTTTTTCGATGGCAATAATGTCCGCTGCTGCCAAGTTAGGAACGGTGCATTGTGCAAATCCGTTATAGTTGGTCGAGGTAATTCCTGTTGGCGTAACGTAGTTGAAAGTATAGATTGTTCCCGTCCAACTAAAATTGGTGGCGTACCCTGAATTTCCGTTGAGGGTGTAAGACAAATTATAACCGTTGTTTGTACCGTTAACGACACAATTCGTAATCAAAGCGCCATTTAACGGTGTCCAGTTTTCGTTTCGTACTGGATGAGCCGCCGCTTGAGGAATAAGTTGATGCGTTGCGTCTTCAGTGACTTGACCTACAAAATTGGCTATCATGTATGGCGCTGTTGCTGTTCCGTGATAATGGTAAACGCCATTAGAACCTGTGTGTCCATGATTGGCATCGAGTGCGGTCATTGGACTTCCGTCGGGCTCTACATTCCCGTAAACGGCAAAACCATCGAAGCTAAAGGCGCAAGGTAAATTGGTAGTGGTTTGTCCGGAAGTATACAAATGCAAAGGTGCAATGTGGTAGTGATAATCATCGCCGCGACCGCAATGTCCGCCGAAATTGTCGAGTTGACCATCGACAAATGAATCGACACCCGTATTGGTATGGTAATTAAAGATTGGAACACCATTCGCAGCAATGGCGATGGCGCCGCGGGTAAAATGAACGTTGTCAATTGGGATTGGTGTTGCTGAGTATACTGGATTCAATGGAATACTCCAATGATTGTTGCCGATATAGCATTGTGGAATGGGAACTTGTTGTTGCCAACCGTGGTTTGAAATGCCAACCATCATGGTGTGATTGGGCACGCCTTTGCTTTCGACATAAAAATAGTTGTCATCCCATGAAGTCGCGACATTTGGAAGAAATGGGGTGAACGCATCGTTGACAAAATTCGGGTCCGTGGTCGTCAGGATTTTCTTTGAAAAACTATACAAAGTGAAGAGTACGCCAAACGATAGAATTGGTACCAAATAGCGACGTTTTTGATGCGCTACTTTTGTAAAAACAAACCCGCTGGCTAGTAGTAAAATCAATAATATTGAACCGAATTTGATTAGCGTTGCAGTTGATAAAGCTGTTCCGACTTTTGCCGTATTTGAATTCAAGGCGATGATGCTTTTTTCTCTCACCAACACATATTTTTTATCAGCTTTAGACAAAGAATTAAAGGGAATGCCAGCGAGACGATTGTTTTGATCTTCTATGTAAACTTTTCCGTTTTTAAACATCGAAAATGTCCCATCGACATAACGATTTTCTTGTTGAATATACCAGTGTCGATCTAGTTGTTGGTCGTAATTGATGGTATGGGAGAAGCCTGATACACAACATAAAATCCATAATAGAAGGATGATTTTTTTCATTTTTTTATCTTTTTAAAATTAATTTTCCACCTTGTACTTTGCCGTTGCCTTTTTCGATTTGGTATAAATAGATCCCATCCGCGACATCACCACCAGCATTGTCAGTTCCGTCCCAAATAACTTGAAATCTGCCGTTTGCCAGATAGTTTCCGTGGATGAGGTTTTTGACTAATTGTCCGTTTTGATTGTACACTGAAAGTACGATATTTTCTGAATCTTCAACTTCAAATTCGATCTTAGTTTCTTTCGAAAAGGGATTCGGATATACAATTTCATCCGCATAATCAGCGTTCCAAATCATTGCAGGCGTGCTCGTTCCTAGATTATAGCAGTTGTCCGTACCAATAAAATAGCTGGCAGACACGTCTCTATTGTGTCGTGTGGCATTTTCGTTGGCGGGTAAATAGGCACGAACATATTCGACTAATACACCACTTGGACTCACGGTAACTCGAATGTGTCCTGAGTTGGGTAGAATTTGGCCTTGCAAATAGCCGTAATCAGTCGGGTAGGTGGATGGGTTAAAATTCGGATGACTGGGTTGCGGTGTTTCTTGGTAAATAAGACAATCTTTTTCTTGTTTGCCAAAGAAATGATCGTGGCCATGAAAGAAAATATTCACTTGATTTTGTGTCAGCAAATCTTTGATTGGCATATCCCAGCCCGGTCTGTTGGCCGCAAAACCTGGCGTTCCATCTAAATTGTTTCCGCCCCATTCGTAGAAATCGGCAAATTCGATGCCGCCGCGACCTTCGGGATTGCCACCAATTAATTGATGGGAGAAAACAAACTTGAATGTTGCCGAACTGGTCGCTAAGGTATTTTTCAACCAATTGTATTGCGCTTGTCCAAGTGTCCACCGCCAACCTGTTGTGGCTGTTGGCTTTGGACTTGTATACCAATAAGGATCCAATACAATATATAAAGCGTCGCCCCATTGCCACGAATAGTAATTTTCTCTCAAGCCAACGAAGTTGTGCATTGTGGTGTCGCCTGTGTAAAAACTGCCATCTGGCGCGGGATTTAGAAAGTATTTTTTTCTCTCTTGTGTGTCCCAAACGGCGATGTTATTGGCGGTTCCGTTTAAGTTCCAACCTGCTTCCCCTTCGTGATTTCCTAAAGCAATGAATAAGGGAACAGAATGGCAAAGTCGCTCGTAATTAGAACGTAAGAGTCTACAACGGTACGGAATGGTATCTTGTGGAATCGTATTCGTTGTTAGATTTTTCAATTTATCCGTCATCAAGAAATCGCCCAGATCAATCATAAAGTCGGGATCGTCTTCCAATTGATTTTGTAAGCACAATTGGTAGAGTGGAATATTGCTTTGCTCGTCCATGTGCGGGTCGGCCTGCACAATAAACTTGTAAGTACTGCCCACTGCTCTTTGCGTTTGAAACGTATGTTCAGGTCGGCTTGTAAAAGCAGTTGTTCCCGGCGAGCGATAACACAAACTGTAAAAGTATTTGGTATTCGGCGACAAATTATTGACGACTACTTCAGCGGGCTGATCAATGAGAAAACTTTGCCACGGCGTTTCATTGGGATAATTTCCAGCTGTTGTGCCATAGTGAATGCTCACTTCAACAGCAGCATCGAAGAACGCTTGTATCGTAATACTCGTAGCGGTTGGTCTGCCGAGAAGTTCCGTTTGCGTGATATTTTGTGCTTGCAATTGACTTCCAATCAACACAAAAGCTAGAACGATTAGTCTTTTCATAGTCGCAAGTCTTAATGTTTGATAATGATTTTTTTGGTTTGACTTGGATTGCCATCGATTTCCAAAAAGTAGATTCCGTTTGGAATGGCGGTCGTATTCAACGCGTTGGTCGAAAATTCACGAACCGTTTGCCCAATGATATTCAACAAAGTATAGTGATGATTGGCAGACTTATCCGAAAACTCGATGTTTAATAGATCATCTGCAGGATTCGGAAATACTGATATCGCCATGGTTTTGATAGTACTGGAATTGGTACCGAGGCCGCAATCTCCCACCGCGTAGGAATAGCCAATTTCTCCGTTGCTATGGCCTGCAGAACCGTCCGTTCCGGGGATGTACGCTTTTACGTAATCTACGGTGACGCAATCTGGAGATACATTTACCCTAATATGTCCTGTTCCGTCTAAAGTTACATCCGTATACGCCGAAGCATTGGCCGTATAACCAATTTGATAGGTGATATCGCTTGGCATCGGCACTTCTTGATAGACTACGCCGTTCAATTGTTCTTTCGCAAATAGGTGATCGTGTCCTTGAAAGAAGATATCTACTCCAGTGTCTTCAAAGACTTTTTGAATGGG